>CAKZNA010000100.1 GCA_937129355.1 uncultured Sphingomonadales bacterium
AACCCCGGGCCGATACCCGGACCCCAAACCCCGCCTCGTTCAGGAGCTCAAAAACACCTTTTTCCATGCGACCCTTCGGAAGCGCCACCTTTAGCTCTGACATGCCGCACACAGGGTACGATAAGGTGAGCTACAGTCAATCCAACCAGGATCCGAGGGTGAATATTGGTTGGTTGACCAACCAATATTATTGTAAATGTTTTCATAGAAGCTCATTGAATCAAATGGCTCCGGTGATTGTCGAGCATATCGATTAGCTCGTCAAACGCTGCATCAATACCAAAATCGGGATCAATCATATATTGAAGCGCCAATCCATCAAAGCAGGCCAATATGATATTAGCGATAGGTAGTTGGTTGATCTCGTTATTAAAGCCCGAAAGTTCGGCGCTTTTTGTAATACCGACGCGGGCTTCAGAAAATATATTTCTGATGGTTTCCTGCATATCTGGAGCCGATAATCCCAGCGGATAGGATTCAAACCGCGCTCTATAAAAATATGTCTTCTTTTGAATTCTGGTTTTTACGGCCTTTAGAGATACCAAGAGAAAGTCCTTTGGTTCATTCTTTGCCCGCAACGCGCTCATCTCCTCGTAGAACTCGGAAGATAAGTCGGTAACTACCTTGGCAAGCAGCTCATCTTTGGTCGAAAAATGATAGTGGACCAGACCGGGCGGAACACCCGCCTCTTTGGCGATTTCTTTTATTGAAGCCTTCGCCAATCCCCGCTCAGAAAGAACAGTGAGTGCTGCTACAGCGATCTTGTCCTTAGTTGATAGAGTTGTCGGATCTTGTTTGGTCATTCAACCAAATTAGACATTTGTGACAGTAGAGTCAATTGCTAGAGTATTTCTAGTGTCCGCTTTCGGGATGTAGCGGACATCGTGAACTCCACCTAATCTCCAACCACTTTCATAAGCTTGCGCTCGACAGGCGCGAGCACTGGCCCTAATTCCGCGCCGCGCTTCAAAACCATTCCCTGTTCGCCGACCAGCGCCCACATGCCTTGCTTGCCGTGCAGGGCCGGGCGCTTTTCTATCCGGTATTCGGGGCGTTCGGCGGCGCGGCGGAAGGCAGCAAATATGGCGGCGTCCTTATCAAAGCTGATCGCATAGTCGCGCCATTTTCCCGCCGCGACCATGCGGCCATATAGATCGAGTATGCGGGTGAGTTCTTTGCGTTCAAACCCGACTTGTGTGGGCTTATGTCCCGGCCTTCGTGCAGGGAAAGGGTGGACGCTAGCGCTCAAGCAGATTTGCTCTTCTTGGCCGTCTTACGCTTTGGTTTTGCTGCGGGCTTTGCCTTTTTCTTGGCTTTGGCAGCATCGGCCTTATCGCGCGCAACCATTTCGCCAGCAACCTTCTTGCGCAAGGTGTCTAGCTCGCATTGCAATATCTCGAGGCTTTGTGTGGCCGGATCGAACATTTCTTCGCAAGGCGTTCCATAGGGAATAAAGTCGCGCGCGTAGGTTTCTGCTTTCACCAAGGTTGATTTGGCTTTGACGCCGACCATGGTCGCGCCGGGCTGTACATCTTCGGTGACAACAGCAGCCGCACCAATACGCGCACGTTCCCCGACTGTGACAGGGCCAAGTATCTGCGCGCCGGAACCGATGATGACATTATCTTCGATGGTTGGGTGCCGTTTCCCGCCAACGCCGCTGGTGGGATTGGTGCCGCCCAAAGTGACGCTTTGATAGATGGTGACATTGTCGCCAATGACTGCGGTCTCGCCAATCACGGTAAAGCCATGATCGATGAAGAAATGTTTGCCAATGGTAGCGCCGGGATGGATGTCGATTGCGGTTATCATGCGCGAAAAGTGATTGACGAAGCGCGCCGGAAAATACAGCCCGCCAGCAAATAGCCAATGGGCAACGCGGTGAAGACCCAATGCCCAAACGCCGGGGTAAAGCAAAATTTCCCAATTGGATCGCGGCGCAGGGTCGCGGGCGCGGATGGAATCGAGATAGTCTGTTAATGCGGACAGCATGGGGGAAAACTCCTAAGTCGCATCATATTCGCTGGATATGTTCGATAAGTTAAGAGCGAATGGCAGATAATTCAAACTTTCTGCATGAATTTTCGATCAAAGGCTAGATTTAATCGTATCGCTCGATTATTATGCGCGCAGTAATTCAATGGAGCAATGAATGAGCGCCTATCTTCCGACATTGAAGCAGCTGCAATATCTGGTCGCTCTCGAAGAGCATGGTCATTTCGGCAAGGCCGCCGAAGCGAGCTTTGTTACGCAATCGACTTTGTCATCCGGTATCCGAGAGCTGGAAACCTTGCTTGGGCTTACGCTGGTCGAGCGTACACGCCGCGTTGTGCGCTTCACTCCGCTTGGCCGCAAGATGGTGGAGAAGGCGCACCGTATTTTGCGCGAAGCCGAAGAGCTTGCCGATATGGCGCGGTCCGCAGGAAAACCGCTTGCCGATGATTTGCGGATGAGCGTTATCCCGACGATTGCGCCCTTTCTTTTGCCGCGATTATTGCCCGCGCTGCG
This sequence comes from uncultured Sphingomonadales bacterium, assembly GCA_937129355.1. Taxonomy (GTDB): domain Bacteria; phylum Pseudomonadota; class Alphaproteobacteria; order Sphingomonadales; family Sphingomonadaceae; genus Sphingorhabdus_B. The sequence goes on from CAKZNA010000100.1 coordinate 2,509, forward strand.
AAAGCGCCACCCCGATCTCAAACTCTATCTGCGCGAAGAAAATAGCGCAGATGCGTGTGAAGCACTGCATCACGGCGATGTCGATTGCGTGCTGCTCGCGCTACCCTATGCTTGTGGTGATGTAGAGAAGGCCAGCTTGTTTGAAGATGG
>CAKZNA010000101.1 GCA_937129355.1 uncultured Sphingomonadales bacterium
TGAAGCTGGCATCTACGGTGGCCATGCTGATCGGGCTATTTACGGCTTACATGATGTATATCCGCAGCGAAGACGCGCCGCAGCGCCTCGCAAATGCCTTTCAGCCGCTGTATAAATTCTTCCTCAATAAATGGTATTTTGACGAGCTGTATAACTGGCTCTTCATCAAACCAGCCTTCTGGTTTGGGCGGCTATTCTGGAAAGGCGGCGATGAAGGGATTATCGACCGGTTCGGACCAAACGGCTCGGCAGCAGTTGTTGCCTTTGGCAGCCGCATGGCGATTCGCCTGCAATCGGGATATGTTTATAGCTATGCGCTGGTGATGCTCCTGGGCCTCGTCGCGCTGATCAGCTGGATGATGGTGACCGCAAAATGAGTGCAGCTGATTTTCCTATTCTATCGACCCTGATCATCATTCCGGTGGTCGCGGCTATTCTGTGCCTGTTCCTGCGTGCAGAAGGCGCGCGGGTGGTCGCATTGATTGCAACCCTATTCAACTTGCTGCTCGGCATCTGGCTGTGGATCAGCTTCGATGGGGTTGGCGAGCAATGGCGTTTTGTGGAAAATGCCGCGCTGTTTGGTCCGATAGGCTGGAAACTCGGCATAGATGGTATCTCGCTGATGCTGATAATGCTCTCGCTATTCCTGATGCCGGTTTGTATCGGCGCTAGCTGGCGCGCGATTAAAGAACGTGTCGGTGAATATATGGCCGCGTTCCTGCTGATGGAGGCGCTGATGATCGGCGTTTTTGCCGCACAGGATTTGCTGCTTTTCTATATCTTCTTCGAGGCCGGCCTGATCCCGATGTATCTGATCATCGGCATTTGGGGCGGTGCAAACCGCATATATGCGTCGTATAAATTCTTCCTCTACACGTTGCTCGGTTCGGTGCTGATGCTGCTTGCGATGCTCTGGATGATCCAGACGGCGGGGACAGCGGATATTCCAACGCTGCTGAATTATGATTTCCCGCCCGAAGCGCAGACCTGGCTGTGGCTGGCCTTCTTCGCCAGTTTCGCGGTAAAAGTGCCGATGTGGCCGGTCCATACATGGCTGCCCGATGCGCACGTTCAGGCGCCGACGGCGGGTTCGGTGATACTTGCGGGCGTGCTGCTTAAAATGGGCGGCTATGGCTTTCTGCGCTTCTCGCTTCCGATGTTCCCCGAAGCTTCGGCTGAGCTCGTTTGGTTGATCCTCGGTCTGTCGATGATCGGAGTAGTTTATACTTCTGTGGTCGCACTTGTGCAGAGCGATATGAAGAAGCTGATCGCCTATAGCTCGGTCGCGCATATGGCGATTGTGACCGTCGGCCTGTTTGCATTTAACCAACAGGGGATTGAAGGCGCGATCATCATCATGCTCAGTCACGGCCTTGTTTCCGGCGCGCTCTTCCTATGCGTTGGCGTGATTTACGACCGCCTGCATACACGCGAGATTGACCGTTATGGCGGGCTTGCGATCAATATGCCCAAATATGCACTGCTCTTCATGCTGTTCACGATGGCGAGTGTTGGCTTGCCGGGAACCAGCGGATTTGTCGGTGAGTTTCTGGCATTGGCAGGAGCCTATCAAGTTTCGACATGGGCAACGCTGATTTGCACAACAGGTATCATCCTTGGTGCAGGCTATATGCTCTATCTCTATCGCCGCGTAGTATTTGGTGAACAGAAAAATGCCGACGCTGCCGCGATGAAAGACGTTAATGGGCGCGAATTGTGGCTACTCGCACCAATCGCTGCCGTGGTGATCTGGATGGGTGTTTACCCCGAAAGCTTCCTGAAGCCCATTCGCGGAGATGTCGCACGTATTGTTGAACGCATTGACCGCGCCGCACCGGACGGCGATTCTGCATTGAAGAAGAATGACCCGATCATGAAAGATTACCGCGTGAAAGAAACCCACGGAAAAGGTCACGGCGAAAGCCATGGCGGGAAAAAAGCCGAAAAAGGGAGCGCGCATTAAATGGATCTCGCAAGCTCCTTCTATTTTACCCGTCCGGAAATTATTCTGTCTGCAGCCGGCTTGATCCTTCTGATCATCGCCGCATGGCGGGAAGATAGCGGCCGCGCGCTGAGCATCGCTGCGGTTGCCGCCTTGGTCGCCGCGGGTTCATGGGCTGCGCATCTTATATACAGCCCTTCATTTGAACTGGGCGGCGATGCGTTTTCCGGCCTATACCGGATGGACATATTCGGTAGTTTCGCAAAAATACTGATATATGTCGCTGCGGCCATCTCCCTAATAATCGCGCCGCGTTTCCTGAAAAATATGGATGCGATGCGTGCGGAATATCCTGTGCTGATCCTGTTTGCCGTTGTGGGCATGGGGATCATGGTATCCGCAAACGACCTGATCACGCTCTATATCGGCCTCGAACTTAACAGCCTGTCGGCCTATGTTTTGGCTAGCTTTGCACGAAGCGACAGGCGGTCGGTGGAAGCAGGCCTCAAATATTTCATCCTCGGCGCACTCGCGAGCGGTATCCTGCTATTCGGCATGTCGCTGGTTTACGGCTTTACCGGCACAACCGGCTTTGATGCGATTGGTAAAGCCTTATCCGGCGATATGGGGATGGGCGCATTGTTTGGCGTTGTGTTCATGCTTTCCGGTCTGGCTTTCAAAATCAGCGCGGCTCCGTTCCACATGTGGACGCCGGACGTCTATGAAGGCGCACCAACACCGGTCACAGCATTCTTTGCAAGCGCGCCTAAAGTCGCGGCAACGGCATTGCTCATTCGCGTGACCATAACCGCTTTCGGTGACCAGACTTTCGTTTGGCAGCAAATCATCATGGTGGTTGCCATCATGTCGATTATCATCGGTGCGGTCGGCGCGATTGGCCAAACAAATCTGAAACGCCTGCTCGCTTATAGCTCGATCAACAATGTCGGCTTTATCCTCATCGGTCTTGCAGCAGGCACGAAAGAGGGCATTGCCGCGATGCTTGTCTATCTGGCAATATATGTGGCCATGACGCTTGGCGGATTCATCTGCCTGATGCAGCTGCGCAACCGCGATGGCAGCTTGCGTGAAGAGATGCGCGATATAGCCGGATTGTCTGTGACCCGGCCGATTTTGGCAGCTTCTTTGGCGATATTCATGTTCTCGCTCGCTGGTATTCCGCCACTATTTGGTTTTTGGGGCAAGTTGGTTGTTTTCAACGCAGCGGTCGCGGCAGGACTTTTCCCGCTTGCTGTTATCGGCGTTGTCGGCTCGGTCATTGGTGCATTCTATTATCTCAAAGTCGTCAAAGTCATGTATTTTGACGAAGCAGATGATATTATTGTGGCAGAGGAAGCGCCCAGCTTGATTTGGACGGGCGGAATTCTGGCGGCGCTTGTTTCGCCGCTCGGCTACCTGCTGATTTCGCCCTTGGGCACAATCACAGATAAAGCCGCGAAAGCACTGTTCTGACGACCGGACCAATATTCGAACAGATCGCTGTTACCGGATCAACTAATGCTGATTTGCTGGAACGTGCTGCACTGGGCGCGCCTGAAGGTTTATGGCTACGCGCGGACAGCCAAGATGGCGGTCGCGGGCGTATGGGGCGGGAATGGCAAAGCCCTTCCGGGAACATGTTTGCGAGCACCATTGTCAGGCTTGGACCTTCTGATCCGCCTGCCTCTGGTCTGGCTTTCGTAACTGCCGTTGCCGTTCGGGCGGCTTTGGCAAAATTGGCGCCAGACATCGCGTTCCTGCTGAAATGGCCAAATGATATTCTGGTCGGCGGTGCAAAGCTATGCGGAATATTGCTGGAACGCAGAGAGGACGCGGTTGTCATTGGTATCGGTGTCAATTTGTCACAACATCCGAATGATCTGGAAAAACCCTCTACCAGCCTATCCGCGCTCGGCGTGCCTGCACCAATGCCGCAAATTGCAGTAGAATTGATCGCCGAAGAATTGGCGCTATGGATAGGCCGTTGGCGTCTTGGGGGCCTCGCGGTAATCCTAACCGAATGGCGAAAATTCGCGCATGAAGCGGGTAGCGCAATCCGCGCCAATTTGCCGGATGGCGAAGTCGTTGAAGGCAATTATGAGGACATTACCGACGACGGCGCATTGACGCTGCGCTTGGCGGATGGTTCCATTCGTGCCATTCATGCAGGCGACGTGTTTTTGATATGATACAGAAAGAAGCCCATGCTGCTCGCGATTGAAACCGGCAACACAAATGTCAAATTTGCTTTGCTTGACGGCTTGGACGTCAAGGCGCGTTGGCGGATTGCAACCGACGCGCGCAGGACGGCGGATGAATATGCTGTCTGGCTCAATCAGCTGCTTACGCTGGAAGGCTATAAACGCGGAGATATCGGCGCGATTGTCATTTCGACCGTGGTACCGCGCGCGCTTCATAATTTGAGCAGATTGGCCCGCAAATATTTTGATGTCGAGCCACTGGTGGCCGGCCGTGCGCCGCTTGAATGGGGCATAGCGCTGAAGGTAGACGAACCGCAGAATTTGGGCGCAGACCGTGCGTTGAATGCGATTTCTGCACAGCATTTGGTGGATGATAGCGACAAGATCGTCATTAGCTTTGGTACGGCGACGACCGTCGATCATATTGGTGCGGATGGTGCCTATCATGGCGGTATTATTGCGCCGGGGATAAACCTGTCGCTGGATGCGCTGGTCAATGCGACCGCGCAGCTTCCCAGGATTGCGATCACGGCACCCGAAGAAGAAGACGTGATTGGCCGCACCACTAAAAGCCAGATGCTGATTGGAATTTACTGGGGCTATGTTTCGATGATTGAAGGATTGATTTCGCGTATGAAGAAGCAGATCGGCAAGCCGGTTAAGGTGATCGCCACAGGAGGGCTTGCGCCACTGTTTCAGCAGCATGGCCATTTGTTCGATCATATTGAAAGCGACCTTACATTGCGCGGTCTTGCGCTACTTTATCAGAATCGGGCCACGAAATAATGAAACCGGGAAAAGAACTGCTCTTCCTCGCGCTTGGCGGGTCTGATGAGATTGGCATGAATGTTAATCTATATGGCTGCGATGGCAAATGGGTGATGGTCGATATGGGCATCACCTTCGGTAACCCCGAATATCCGGGCATTGATTTGATCTTGCCTGATCTGGAATTTATCGAAAAACGCGCCAAAGATCTCGTCGGTATCGTACTGACCCACGGGCATGAGGACCATATCGGCGCGCTGCCCTATCTGGCCAATGACTTGGGCGTTCCGTTATACGCGACACCTTTCACCGCCAGCCTGATTTGCGGGAAGCTGGAGCAAGAAGGTCTGCTGGGCAAAGTTGAGGTAAACGTCATTCCCATGGGCGGCAGCTTTGATCTGGGGCCGTTCGGTTTTCGGTTTATGCCGCTCGCGCATTCAATCCTCGAAATGAGCGCCTGCGTGATTGATACGCCCTATGGCCGCATATTCCATTCTGGC
>CAKZNA010000102.1 GCA_937129355.1 uncultured Sphingomonadales bacterium
TATGCGGATAACCCATGGCTGTTTCTCGGCGGGTTTTTTCTTATCTATGTGGTGACAACAGCATTGTCCCTTCCCGGGGCGGCAATCCTTACTATGGTCGCGGGGGCGCTATTCGGCTTGGTCGCAGGGACGATCCTCGTATCCTTTGCCTCGACCATCGGCGCAACGCTTGCCTTCCTGTCTTCGCGCTTCTTGTTGCGCGATTGGGTGCAGGGGAAATTCGGTTCGCGCCTGAAAGCGATAAATGACGGCCTTGAACGCGACGGTGCATTTTATCTTTTCACCATTCGCATGATTCCCGCATTCCCGTTTTTCGTCGTCAACCTGCTCATGGGTCTGACGAAGATCAAAGCCTTCACCTATTATTGGGTCAGCCAGCTGGGCATGCTTGCCGGGACAATCGTGTTTGTAAATGCGGGCACGCAGATTGCCAACCTGAAGCCCGGCCAATCGATATTCTCGCCCGCCATTATCGGCTCTTTTGTCGCGCTGGCCATTTTCCCGTGGATTGCAAAAGGCATCATCGGTTGGGTCAAACGCCGCCGTGTCTACAAGGGCTGGAAGAAGCCGAAAAGCTTTGATCGAAACCTCATCGTGCTTGGTGCTGGCTCTGCCGGATTGGTGTCGTCATTGATCGCTGCGACGGTGAAAGCGAAAGTGACGTTGATCGAGGCAAATGAGATGGGCGGAGATTGCCTGAACACTGGCTGCGTTCCGTCAAAGGCACTGATCAAAAGCGCGCGGGCGGCGGCCACAATAGCGCATGCCGATAAATATGGTCTGAAAGCCACAAAGCCAAAGCTGGATTTCGCCGAAGTCATGGCGCGGGTGAAATCGGTTATCGCCAAGATCGAACCGCATGACAGCGTTGAGCGTTTCACGGTTCTGGGCGTCGATGTGGTGAAGGGCTATGCAAAATTTGTCGATCCATGGACCGTCGAGATTGCGGGCAGTGATGGCGAGACATCCCGCCTGACTGCCAAGAATTTTATCGTAGCCACCGGCGCGGCTCCTTTTGTGCCGCCGCTGCCGGGCATTGATGGTTCCGGCTATCTGACCAGTGAGACTATGTGGGATGCGCTTGCGGACCGTTCTAAGATACCGGCCAAAATGATCATCTTGGGCGGCGGGCCTATTGGTTGCGAATTGGCGCAGAGCTTTCAGCGGCTGGGCAGTCAAGTCACCATCGTTGAAATGGCGGACCGGCTGCTTGGCAAAGAAGACCCTGATGCGGCGAAGCTTGTGCTCGATCATCTGCGAAGCGAAGGTGTTGATATTCGTATTGGCCATAAAGCCGTGCGCGTTGACGCTGGTAAAAATCTTATCGTCGACGGGCCGGATGGCGAGTTGGCCATGGAATATGACGCGCTGATCATAGCAGTGGGACGCCGCGCGCGGATTTCCGGATTTGGGTTGGAAGAGCTTGGCTTGATTGAAGACCGTCGGCTATCTGTGGACGAACATCTCGCAACAAATATGCCGCATATTTATGTCGCGGGTGATGTTGCGGGCAATCAACAGCTTACCCATGGCGGCAGTCATGAGGCCTGGTATGCCAGCGTCAACGCGCTCGCCAGTCCGTTCCGCAAATATCGCGCCGATTACCGGGTGCTGCCTCGCGTTACCTATACCGACCCTGAAGTCGCGACAGTCGGCCTGACCGAAGATGATGCGCGGGAGCAGGATATTGATTATGCGGTTACGCGTTATGATCTGGATGATCTCGACCGGGCAATTGCCGAAAGCGAGACAGCCGGATTTGTGAAAGTTTTCACGCCGCCGGACAAGGATATAATTTTGGGCGCGACGATCGTGGCCAGCCATGCTGGCGACATGTTGGCCCAATTCACAATGGCGATGAAGCATAATATGCCGCTGGGTAAAATCATGGCGACGATTGCGCCCTATCCGACTTGGGGCGAGGCGAATAAATATGTCGCCGGTGAATATCGCAAAGCGCGCAAGCCCGAAAAGCTGCTTTCCTTTGCGCAGAAATATTTCAATTGGCGGCGCGGATAGTGGCTATTTGAATGTCCGGTAGGCAAGAAAGCTGCGTTGCAGAACGGTAAGCAAACACAGCGCAGCGAATATGCTAGCCAACGTGGTGAACCAAGCTGGAAAGAAGCAAAAAGCAATGAAAAAGGTTATGGTCTCGCCGCCCTCCATTACCCCGGTAGTATAAAGAAAGGCCTTCTCTCCAAACTCACCCTCCTTGATGTTATGTTTTGCCGCTATGGAGGCAAATGCCAGAAAGCTGATGCCAGTCACTGTGAATGCCGCGACTAGCAGAATAGCGGCCATCTGGTTGTCAGGGCTGGCTAGGCCAAAACCTATTGGTATGCCGACATAAAAGGCAAAGTCGCACAGAATATCCAGATACCCGCCTAGCGGTGTCGAGCCGTTAATACGGGCAACCACCCCATCCAATCCGTCTAGAAACCGGTTCACCGTTATGAAAAAAATTGCCCATAAATATTCTTGCTGCGAAAGGGCAAAAACGGCGAGTGCCGCAGGAATTAAACTAGCAAGTGTGACCAGGTTGGCTGAAATGTTCTTGTCCGCAATCCACTGGCCGATAGGTTCTAGAGCTGGGTCTATATGCTTTCGGGCACGCGCGTCGAACATAAGCTATTCTTTCGCCTTTAGTTCCGCAAGGGCCGCAAAGGGACCAGATTCTTCTCGCTCTTCCTCTTCACTCTTCACGCCCGCGGTCCGCAATGCTTCTTCTGCTCCATCGCTACGCGGATAGGGGTTAAGTGCCAGTGCGACCGATTGCGCCACTGCTTCGCCAAGGTCGATGCTTTTGCCATCGTGAAAGATGCTCTCGCATTCGTCGCTGCTCAGCTCAATTTCGGCATCGGGTGCATGATCAAGGTTGGGGATGAAAATTAGATTCAATTCTTCGCTGATATCTTCGGGCACCGGCTCGCCGCTGGCGATGCAAGCCTGCGCCACCTTGGCTGAAAAAATGCCGCTAACTCTTACAGCTTCACCGTCGCGATATAGCTCGGCATTGGCAGTCAAATCTTTCAGCGCCAAAAGTCCAAAACGTTTTGCAAGAGCCCGGCACTCGGCATCATCAGCCGAAAGCGCGATTTTGCGCGTACCGCCTATTTCGTCCAATTTCAGAATATGGCTAAATTCACTTTCACTCACCAGTCTGCAGCTCCGGAAACGATAGCCGCTGGCTGCATCTTGGCCAGCACTGCCATCTCTGAGATTAACTTTGTGGCGACATGGTTCAGCGCGCCTTGTTTCGGCGCCTCCCCGCGGAAAATATTTCGCGCAACTGCTTCAGATAGCTTTCCTTTGTCATCCACCCCGTCGCGGTAAGCACCCATCCGTCCGCCGAATGCCGCCATCATCTTGCCCAGATGTTTACCGACGATCATATCGCCAACGCCAATTTCACGCAGCTGCCCGTCCATATCATCAACGAAAATTTCCGTGAGTAGAACGCTATTGTCGGCTTGGTCGTCGGTTTGTTCCAACCGTATCAAAACCAGCGACATCATGGCCGCAACCATTTCAAAACGGCCATCAAGGCTGTCCGCGACGCCGCCTTTTTCATACCAATGCAGCGCGCGCGCTTTTTCCACGATTTTGGCGTAGAGGGGCCGCATTGCGTCCTTGGCCGGGTCTTCTTTTGGACCGAAAATTCGCTGAAATAGTGACATTGATCCAATTTTCCCGCTGATTACCCCCCGAACCGTGCCATCGGGGTCATCTGTTGTTCATTTACGCTTCCATATTGATCTTGCCAGCCAAGGATGCAATGGCAAACCCAATCAATTCGCAATTCCGCCGGAGATACAGCATGCAGCGCAACCGCAAATATGGCAAAATGGCCCGTACCGCCTGCATTACGGGGCTTTTGGGAGTGGCAATGGCGACGTCGGGTTGCACCAGATTGCGAACTCATCAGGGCTATGTTGGCGATGAAACCCTGATTCAGGCGGTTCAAGTTGGCGTTGACAACAAGCAATCGGTCCAAGCCACTCTTGGCCGCCCGACCTTTGTTGGCCAATTTGACAAAAATGACTGGTATTATTTCGCGCGTGATTCGCGGCAACTGGCTTTTTCTAAACCAAAGGCTTCTGCCCAGACGGTTTTTCACGTTCGCTTTGACAATGTCGGCAATGTTGCTGCCATCAACCGAAGCGGTTTGGAAACGATCGCAAAAATCAACCCGAATGGCGACAAGACGCCTACATTGGGCCGCAATAGCGGCTTCTTTGAAGAGCTGTTTGGAAATATAGGTGCGGTTGGCGCACCTGGCACTGGCGGCGGCGCTGGTCCGCGCTAACGCTTAAGTCCAGTCGATAGTTATTCGACAATTCCCGCCGCCGCAAGAACGGCAAGCGTGACCAATTCCGATGAGCTCGAAGCCATAGTGGCGATTTGAACCGGGCGCTCCATACCGACAAGCATCGGCCCAATCACTTGATCTCCGCCAAGTTCGCGTAGCAGCTTTGCGCCCAGATTTGCCGATTGCAGTCCGGGCATAATCAAAATGTTGGCGGGTCCGGATAGACGGCAAAAGGGATATTGCGCCATCAGCTTCGGGTTCAGCGCAACATCGGGCGCCATTTCACCTTCATATTCAAACCCGGGCTGGCGTGAATCGAGTATGGCAACGGCGTCGCGTATATTGGCCAGCCAATTCCCCGGAGGATTGCCAAAGGTCGAATAGGACAGGAATGCGGCCCGCGGATCATGCCCCATACGGCGCGCGACGGCAGCGGTTTGTTCGGCAATATAGGCGAGCGCTTCGGCGCTTGGCCGTTCATTGACCGTGGTATCTGCCATAAAGACGGTGTGGCTTTTGCCGACCATGACATGAATGCCAAAAGGGATCTGGTTCTTCTTTGGGTCAAGGACGCGCCGGACATCTCTCATCGTCTGTGCGAAGGTGCGTGTCACGCCGGTAATCATTGCGTCGGCCTGGCCCATTTGAAGCAGCAGGGCGCCGAACACGTTGCGATCACGGTTGACCATACGGTGAATGTCGCGCCGCAAATAGCCGCGACGTTGCAGACGCCCATAGAGAGTTTCTACCATGTCATCGATCAAGGGACTCGACACGCTATTGTGAATTTCGAAACTATCAGGGTCGGAAATCCCCATTTCCTTCAGCCGTTCGCGCACAGGCGCATCGCGGCCAACCAAGACAGGTTCACCCAACCCATCTTGACGGAACTGAATTGCCGCACGCAAAACAACCTCTTCTTCTGCCTCTGCAAAAATAACGCGCTTGGGCGAAAGTTTGGCTTTCGCATAAACCTGCGTCATTACCGAAGTTGTCGGATTTAGCCTTCCCCTCAGTTCAGCGCGGTATGCGTCCATATCTTCGACCGATTTTTGCGCCACGCCAGTATCCATTGCCGCCTGTGCCACCGCACAAGAAACAACTTCCATAAGCCGCGGATCAAATGGTGCAGGGATGATATAGTCATTGCCGAATTTCGGGATTGCCCCGCCATAGGCCGCTGCGACTTCTTCAGGCACAGTTTCACGGGCGAGCGCGGCAAGCGCTTGCGCCGCCGCTATCTTCATTTCTTCATTGATAGTTGTTGCACGGACATCCAACGCGCCGCGGAAAATAAAGGGAAAGCCGAGCACATTATTGACCTGGTTGGGATAGTCCGAACGGCCAGTGGCGATGATAGCATCTGGACGAGCGGCGCGCGCATCGGGGGGCGAAATTTCCGGATCGGGATTGGCCATGGCGAAAATGATCGGCTGATCCGCCATGTCTTTGACCATGTCCTGCGTCACAGCACCGCCAACCGATAAACCCAAAAACACATCGGCGCCTTTCAACGCGTCTTTCAAATCGCGGGCTTTTGTCGGGACCGCGTGGGCAGATTTCCACTGATCCATATTTTCCTGACGGCCCTGATAGATAACGCCCTTCCGGTCGCACATAATGACATTATCATTTGCTACGCCCATTGCCTTGATCAATTCAGTACAGGCGATGGCCGCCGCGCCCGCTCCATTGCAGACAACCTTGATATCCTTGATATCGCGGCCGGTTAATTCGCATGCGTTTATGATGCCTGCGGCGGCGATAATCGCGGTGCCGTGTTGGTCATCATGGAATACCGGAATATTCATCCGCTCGCGCAAGGTTTGCTCGATTATGAAGCAAGCGGGGGCCGCTATATCTTCCAGATTTATGCCGCCAAAAGTCGGCTCGAGCAGCTCGACAGCATCAATGAAGCGGTCGGTGTCTTCCGTCTTCACTTCAATGTCGATTGAATCAACATCGGCGAATCGTTTGAACAGGACAGCCTTGCCCTCCATCACCGGCTTGGATGCCAGCGCGCCCAGATTGCCCATGCCCAAAATGGCGGTGCCATTGGAAATAACCGCAACCAGATTACCTTTGGCAGTATAGTCATAGGCTGCGCCGGGATCTTCGGCGATTGCTTCAACCGGAATCGCAACGCCAGGTGAATAGGCCAGGCTCAAATCGCGCTGCGTTGCCATTGGCTTGGTCGCAATAATTTCGATTTTCCCAGGGCGGCCCTCGGAATGAAAATTCAGCGCTTCTTTGGCGGTAAACTGGACATCGCTATCGGACATAAAATGCAGCGCTCTCTTTGACTTTGGGGGCTAACTTGTGGCGCTGCACTAGCGGCAAGGGGGCTTTGGAGCAATGCGTAAAAGGGAATAACATCATGCAGAAAAGGAAATGTCTTGGCAGGCCGCGCGCGGGTCGGCTAACGCTTTGGCCATGGCAGGCACGGCAAAAAAACCAAAGAAAAAGGCAAAAGGCCCAACGCCTATGATGGTGCAATATCTTGCACTTAAGGAGAAAGCCACCGACTGCCTGCTCTTCTACCGGATGGGTGATTTCTTTGAACTGTTTTTCGATGATGCAAAGGCGGCGGCCAAGACGCTCGATATCGCGCTTACCTCGCGCGGTGCGCATGATGGCGACCCCATCCCCATGTGCGGGGTTCCGGTGCATGCTGCCGAGGCTTATCTTGCGAAACTGATCCGCGCAGGCCACCGCGTTGCGATTGCCGAACAAACCGAAACGCCTGAAGAAGCGAAAGCGCGGGATGGATCAAAGGCGCTGGTGGCACGCGATATCGTGCGCTTTGTTACTGCTGGGACTCTTACCGAAGACAGTCTGCTGGATGCATGGTCGAATAATATGCTGGTCGCGCTTTCGCGGGCAGGCGGCGCTATCGGGATTGCAGCAGCAGATATTTCAACGGGGCATTTCGAACTGCTCAGCGTTTCGCAAGATGCGTTGGAGGCGGAAATTTCGCGCATCCAACCCAGCGAAATTCTGGCGCCCGAAGGCTTTGGCGCCGATTGGCTCGATAGTATCACCCGCCCGAAAAACGACTTTGATAGCCAATCTGGCGAGGCCCGCCTGACGGCGCATTTTGCTTTGGATGACGCGAAAGCGCTTTCCGGGTTTAACCGCGCCGAGCTTGCAGCAGCCGGAGGGCTTCTTGCCTACCTAACGCATGTCGGACAGGGCAAAATGCCGTTCCTGAAACTGCCAACGCGCCGCGAGGTGGCCGCGCATCTCGCGGTGGATCAGGCGACTCGCGATAGTCTGGAAATTGCCAGCGCCGTGGGAGGTGGCCGCAAGGGGTCGCTATTGGATGATGTCGACCGCACAATTATGGCGGGCGGCGCGCGGCAATTGGCGCAGGATATTGCTGCGCCTCTTATGGACCGCAGTGCTATCGAAGCGCGGCTGGCGCTGGTGCAATATTTTCATGAAGCGCCGTTGCTCCGTGACGCCGTGCGTGATGCGCTGAAAAAACTGCCTGACGTTGCGCGTGCTTTGGGACGGGTCGTTGCCGGGCGCGGCAGTCCGCGCGACTTGGGGCAACTGCGTGACGGCCTTGATGGCGCGCGTAACTTGCGGGAACGGCTGGGCGCACAGGATGGCCGTCCAGCATTGCTGGGTCATCTGCTTCCCGCCTTTGACGGGCATGGCGCGCTGGTTGATTTGTTGATGCGTGCATTGATTGAAACGCCGCCGACCGATAGCGCGCAGGGCGGCTTCATCGCCGAAGGATATGACGCTGCGTTGGATAATCTGCGCAGTGCAGGAAGCGACGGGCGGCAGGCTATCGCGGCGCTGGAAGCACGCTACCGTGAGGCTACGAGCGTCAGCAGCCTGAAGATCAAACATAACGCGGTGCTGGGCTATTTTGTCGAAGTGCCGTCACGCCATGGCGATATTTTGATGGCGGAAGATTCCGGTTTCACCCACCGCCAGACAATGGCGGGGGCCGTGCGGTTTAACTCGCCCGAATTGCATGAAGAAGCGATGCGGATAGTGCAAGCAGGCGCGCATGCCATCGCGGCCGAAACAGCGCATCTGGAAGAATTGACCGAAGCCGTATTGGCGCGGCGTGACGAGATCGCGGCAAGTGCCGATGCTTTGGCGCGAATAGATGTTGCGGCGGCATTGGCCACTCGCGCGGCAGAGGGCGGCTGGTGTTGTCCTTCGCTTACCGATGAACCTTGCCTGGAGATAGGCGGCGGACGCCATCCCGTTGTGGAAACCGCGCTGGCAAAAGAAGGCGAGCGATTCATTGCCAATGATGTGGCGTTAATGCCGGACTCGCGGCTTTGGTTGGTCAGCGGCCCCAACATGGGCGGTAAATCGACCTTCCTGCGCCAAAATGCGCTGATCGTTTTGCTTGCACAGGCAGGCAGTTTTGTGCCCGCCGCCAGCGCAAGGCTTGGCATTGTCGACCGGCTGTTCAGCCGTGTCGGCGCGTCGGATAATCTGGCGCGCGGGCAATCGACCTTTATGGTGGAAATGGTCGAAACCGCCTCCATCTTGTTGCAAGCGACCGAGCGTAGCTTTGTTATCCTAGACGAGGTTGGACGCGGGACATCAACCTATGATGGTCTCGCGATTGCATGGGCCGTGGTGGAGGGAATCCACGAAACCAACCGCTGCCGCTGTTTATTCGCGACCCATTATCACGAGCTGACGCGCCTTTCCGAAAGCCTTGATGCCTTGTCGCTGCACCATGTTCGCGCGAAAGAATATAAGGGCGATTTGGTGCTGATGCATGAAGTGGCCGAAGGCGCAGCCGACCGCAGTTATGGTATCGCCGTGGCGAAACTGGCGGGCCTTCCGCCCGAAGTTTTGGCGCGGGCGAAAGATGTGTTGGCGCGGCTTGAAAAGGGGCGTGCGGAAACCGGGGGTCTTGCTGCGGGCCTCGGCGACCTTCCGCTATTCAGCGCTGCGCTTGATGCCGCCGAATCCAAAGTCGATGCCTTGCGCGAAAAACTCGGCGGGTTGGATATTGATGCGTTGTCGCCGAAAGAAGCGCTCGATCTGCTTTATGATTTGAAACGCGAGGCTGGTGAAGAATAGCGGTCAACCCAGAGACAGGAACAACCCTGCCAAGGCCGCACTCATCAGGTTGGAAAGCGAACCCGCTGCCAATGCCTTGATACCAAGCTTTGCAATCATTGGTTTCTGGTTTGGCGCAAGGCTTCCGGTGACCGCCATCTGAATGGCAATCGAGGAGAAATTGGCAAAGCCGCAAAGCGCGAATGTCACAATGGCAACGCTGGCCACCGACAAAGTTTCCGATCCGCCCAGATCGATGAAGGCGACAAATTCGTTCAAGACAACCTTTGTGCCGAACATGCCGCCAGCCTCAAATGCTTCCGCCCATGGCACGCCCAGCAGATACATAATCGGCGCGAAGATATAGCCGACAATTTCCTGAAAGCTTAAATCGGGATAGCCGAACCAGCCGCCAATGCCGCCCAAAATACCGTTGGCCATTGCCACCAATGCAACAAATGCCAGAACCATCGCGCCAACCATGACAGCAAGCTTTACACCTGTTTGCGCACCTTGTGACGCGGCCATGATCACATTGGCTGGCTTTTCCTCCTCAAAATCCGGAATATCGTCGATGGCCGGATCTTCATACTTTTCATCTGGATTATCAGGCATGATCATCTTGGCCATTAATATCCCGCCCGGCGCGGACATAAAGGCCGCGGCAAGCAGATAGTCAATGCGGATGCCCATGCCGGCATAGGCGGCAAGGATAGTGCCCGCGACGCCCGCCATGCCGACGCTCATCACGCAGAAAAGCTGTGCGGGTTTTAGGCCAGCGAGATAGGGACGAATGACGAGCGGTGATTCCGATTGGCCGACGAAGATATTGGCGGCAGCACACAGGCTTTCTACTTTTGAAATGCCGGTAATTTTTTGCAATCCGCCTCCGATCCAACGGACGATAAATTGCATGATGCCCAGATAATAAAGAATGGAGATCAGCGAGGCAAAAAAGATGATGACGGGAAGCGCGCCGATGGCGAATACCGCCTTGCCAAAAGGTTCTTTCGTTAGCGTCTGACCAAACAGAAATTCTGTGCCTTTGTCAGCATAGCCAAGCAGGTTGGTGACACCGCCGGACATCACTTCCAGAGCCGATTGTCCCCAAGGCACATATAGCACCAGTGCAGCAAGTCCGGCTTGCAATGCAAAAGCCGCCCCAACCACACGCAGCCGGATCGCTTTACGGTTTGATGAAAGCGCAAATGCAATCAGCAATATCAGCGCCATTCCGGCCAAACTCATCAGGATTTGCATGTAATTTCCCCGTTCCCACTCTTTATCCAATATAGCGTTAGCGCCACCGATGCCCTTGCGCCAACAAAAATAGACGCTAACGATTGGGCATGACCGATATTGTCCCAAAATCAGTGCCGCGCTCGCTCTTTGCATTCTCCGTCTTTTATGGCGGCATGGTCTGTCTTGCTGGCATCCTTGCCAATAAGCAGGTTCAGCTTGGACCTTTGGCCGTCGAGGCGGGTATATTTGCCTTTATCATTATCGTCATATTGTCGAGCACGGTCGCCGAACTGCATGGCCGTACCGCTGCTAACAAGCTTGTTGCCTATGGGTTTGGCCCATTAATTTTTTCGATTATCCTGACCTTATTCGTGCTGGCTTTGCCCGCGTCGCAGGAAATGCAGCCCGAACGGCTGGAAGCATTCACCGTGTTGATGACAGCAACGCCGCGCATATGGATAGCGGGCATTCTGGCCTATGGCGTGGGACAGTTTCTCAACGTCTTTCTTTTCTCAAAACTTGCCGGCTCCACGGGGAAATGGGTGGCCGCTCGCGGCGTGGTGGCGGGGGTGATTTCGCAAATTGTCGATACGCTGATTTTCATCACGGTGTCTTTCTATGGCGAGTTTCCAATCACCAACCTGTTGATCGGGCAGGCGATTGCCAAGGTTGCGCTGGTGATTGTGGTGCTGCCCTTTGTCATCATCGGCCTTGTGCGCTTTGGCCGCTGGCTGGATGGAACGGGCGCGATTGCGACTGTCCCGCAATCATCGGGCGATGAGGCGTGACTGGCGAAACAAAAAATGCTGATCTGCTGGTAAAGGCGGAAACGCTCACCGAGGCGCTACCCTATTTGCAGCGTTATGCGGGCAAGACTTTCGTGGTCAAATATGGCGGGCATGCGATGGGTGATCCGGCGCTGGCCCAAGATTTTGCGTCCGACATTGTGCTGCTGAAAGCCGTCGGTATCAATCCGGTAGTGGTGCATGGGGGCGGTCCGCAAATCGGCGCGATGCTGAAGAAAGTCGGCGTCGAAAGTGAATTTGTCGATGGCCTGCGCGTAACTGACAAGGAAACCGCGAAGGTTGCCGAGATGGTATTGTCGGGCGCAATCAATAAGGAGCTTGTCGGCTGGATTAACTCGGCAGGCGGCCGTGCAGTTGGCATTTCGGGCAAGGATGGCGGCTTTGTTCAGGCGAGCAAATTGCGCCGCACGCAGAAGGATCCCGATAGCAATATAGAGCGTATTATCGATCTGGGCTTTGTTGGCGAGCCCAAGCAAGTGGACCGCAGCGTGATCGACACGATCAGTAATGCCGACATGATTCCGGTGGTCGCTCCGATCGCGATGGGCGAAGACGGGCATAGCTACAATATCAATGCTGACACGATGGCGGGTGCAGTGGCCAGCGCGCTTGGCGCATCGCGGCTGTTTTTGCTGACCGACGTTGCGGGCGTGCTGGACAAGCAAGGCGCATTGGTGACCGACCTCGACCCAAAGACGGTAAAGGCCTTGCAAGACGACGGCACGATCACAGGCGGTATGATTCCGAAACTTGAAACCTGCGTTGATGCAGTAAATGGCGGTGTGGATGCGGCGGTTATTTTGGATGGCCGCGTTCCGCACGCGATGCTGATCGAAATGTTTACCGATAAAGGCGCCGGCACGCTGGTGCGCAAATAGGCCGCTGACACTGTATTATATAGTTGATACAGCTGCTGGCTTGCGCTAAACTGCACTCAAACACCCTTCCCGGAGAAGATAATGCTCGTTACCTTAATTCAGATTCTTCAGCTATTTTCGCAGCTGCTGGTCACCGTCGTGATTGTGCAATTTATATTGAGCCTGCTGATCATGTTCAACGTGGTTAGCCAATCAAACCAATTTGTTGGCGGTCTTTATAATGCGCTTAATGCACTGCTTGACCCGTTGCTCAGACCTATTCGCAAGATCATGCCTGATACAGGGATGATGGATTTTTCGCCGATTGTTTTGATTTTCGGCATTCAGGCAGTAATTATTATTCTTGCAAATATTGCTAGGTCGGGCGCGGCGCTGTAACGGCAGCTGCATGACAGCAAAAAACAATATAATTGACGGCAAGGCTTTCGCGGCTAGCCTGCGTGAACAGGTAGGCATGCTCGTACCCGCATTCCTCGAAAAGACCGGCCGCGCGCCCGGATTGGCGGTGGTCTTGGTCGGTGATGATCCGGCCAGTCAGGTTTATGTCGGGTCAAAGATCAAAATGACCCGCGCGCTTGGTATGGAAAGTTTTGAACACCGCCTTCCTGCCGATACGGCGCAAGAGGATTTAAATGTACTGGTTGAAAAGCTGAATGCCGATGATGCGGTGGATGGTATTTTGGTGCAGCTGCCATTACCCGACCATCTGGACCAGCAAGAGGTTATCGATTTGATCGATCCGGACAAGGATGTGGATGGTTTGACGCCGACCAGCACCGGACGACTTGCGCTTGGGATAGAAGGATTGGTGCCCTGCACGCCGCTCGGCTCGCTAAAGCTGCTGAAGGATCATCTCGGCGATCTTTCGGGCAAAGACGCGGTGGTAATCGGACGGTCCATTTTGGTGGGCAAACCAATGGCGCAATTGCTGCTCGGCGAAAATTGCACAGTCACGCTGGCGCATAGCCGCACACAAAATCTGCCCGACGTTGTCCGCCGCGCTGATATTGTTGTGGCCGCCGTTGGCCGCGCGGAAATGGTGAAGGGTGATTGGTTGAAGGATGGCGCGGTTGTTATCGATGTAGGCATCAACCGGCTCGATCCCGAACCGGGCAAAGAGAGGGGGCGTCTGGTTGGTGACGTGGCATTTGCCGAAGCCGCCCATGCCAGCGCGATTACACCGGTGCCGGGCGGGGTTGGCCCCATGACGATCGCTTGCTTGCTTCGAAATACATTGGTTGCCGCGCATCGCCGCGCCGGGCTGCCCGATCCGGAAGGGATTTAACAATATGCGCATTATTCCATTCACGATTGCCGCCGCCTTCCTGCTTTCCTCCTGCGCGCAGCAAGCTGGCCCGCGAGGCAAGCGCTCCGCTCATTTTGCAAAAAACCCGTCAATCATTCTGGCGCTCGATATCGCGCAAAGCCGTGAGGCGCTCGAAAATAACAATGCCTATACGGCGCTATTGGAAACCGCGGCCGACAATGCGATAACTTTTGTACCGCAGCCGGTTGAGGCAAAGGCTTGGTTGAAAGCACAATCGCCGCTGACTAATACATCTTGGCAGCCACATAGCGTCATCATGTCATGCGATGGTAAAACTGGTGTAACCACAGGCGCGATAAAATGGGGCAATGTGGACGGGTATTACACCACCGTCTGGCAATATTTTGAAAAGAGTAGTGGTGCAGGCGAATGGCGCTGGGTACTTTCACATGGCGATATGCTGGATGAGCCGCGCCAGGCCCCGGACTTTCTGAAAACCAAAACGGCGAGCTGCAAAGGCAAGGCGACCGCCCAGGTTACGGCACCGGCCGAAGGTGTCAAAATGAAGCAGGGCTTTTCACGCGATCAATCGCTCAGTTGGACCTGGCAATATCGGCCGGATGGCGCCCGTATTCTGTCCGTCAATTATTGGGATGGCGACGGCTGGAAGCGTGCCTTTATCGACAAGGTTAGGGCGCAGAAAACGCAATGATGGAACTATTCATCTCTGCATTGATCACCTTTTTCGTGGCGATTGATCCGCCCGGCTGCGCGGCCATCTATGCCAGCATGACGACAGAGGCGAGCGCGGCACAGCGACGCTCGATGGCGTTTCGGGCGATATTCGTCTCGACCATCATCCTGCTGGTTTTCGGCTTTTTTGGAGAGGCGCTGCTTACCGCGATCGGGGTAAGCCTTGATAGTTTTCGCATTGCGGGCGGCATTATGCTGTTTATCATCGCACTTGAGATGGTGTTTGAAAAACGCACCGAGCGCAGGGAAGGCAGAGCGCAAGAAATTATCGACACGCCGGAAATCGAAGATGTATCTATATTCCCGATGGCGATGCCGATGATTGCAGGTCCGGGCTCTATTGCCGCCTTGATGCTATTTGTGGGCCGCAGTGACGGCTGGCATGAACAGCTCACCGTGTTGGGCGCGCTGGCGACAATCCTCCTAGTGATGCTGATCGCGATGCTCGCTGCAGGTCCGATCATGAAGATAATGGGGTCGAAGGTGGAAACGGTGATTACCCGCGTGCTTGGCGTTATCTTAGCGGCGCTTGCAATTCAATTTGTGGTCGATGGATTAAATGCGAGCTTCAAAATGAGCGCCGTAGTTTAGATTACTGCAACGTGACGCGGTTCTCATTGCCATCATGCCTTCCGAAAAATTCCATCAACTG
>CAKZNA010000103.1 GCA_937129355.1 uncultured Sphingomonadales bacterium
AGGTTCGGTAAATGTAGACGCTGAGCTGGCCAAACTCCGGACAAAAGCGGATAAACTCCTGAAAGACACATATGCTCGCTTGACGCCCTGGCAAAAGGCGCAGGTGGCACGGCATCCTGAACGGCCGCATTTGAAAAACTTCATAGAGACAGCTTTTGACGATTTCATGCCCCTTGCGGGCGACCGCGCTTTTGCCGATGATCAGGCGATTATCGGCGGTTTGGCTTGGCTTGGTAAGCAGCGCGTTATGCTGATTGGGCATGAGAAAGGCGATGATACAGAAAGTCGCCTGAAACACAATTTTGGCATGGGCAAACCCGAGGGCTATCGCAAAGCCATTCGCCTTATGGAATTGGCTGACCGCTTTGGAATTCCCGTGGTGACTTTGGTCGACACATCGGGGGCATTTCCGGGTGTTCAAGCCGAAGAGCGCGGACAAGCCGAAGCTATTGCCCGGTCTACCGAAAAATGCCTTGCGCTAGGCGTGCCGATGGTCGCTGCAATCGTAGGTGAGGGCGGTTCTGGCGGGGCGGTCGCACTGGCGGCTGCAAACCGCGTTTTGATGTTTGAACATGCTGTTTATGCCGTTATTTCGCCGGAAGGCTGCGCATCCATCTTGTGGCGTACTGGCGATAAAGCAGCCGATGCCGCGCAAGCGATGAAAATGACTGCCAAAGACCTGAAGAAACTTGGCGTAATTGACCGAATTGTTGAAGAGCCAGTTGGCGGTGCGCACCGAGAAGCAGAGCTTGCCATGGCCAATATGGCGCGCGCCATCGGAGAAGAAGTTGCCAAATTGGTGAAGCTTGCGCCGAAAGAGGTTAGGAAAGCCAGGCATAAGAAATTCCTGGAAATGGGAAGCTTCTAGCTCTTCCGATTCCAATATGGCCGGATAATTTACAAATCGCCTTCGAATTCTATGGTAGGCGGGTACCGAGACAATTTGAGGAGCGAGACTATGTTTGCCGACAAAAAAATTCTGCTATTGAGTGCGAGCACACTTTTCCTAGGCTCCTGCATGGGTAGCGGGGCAGGGGAAACAGAAACAGTTAGCGCTGGAACGCAGGCTGCAGCATCTTCTCCATCAAGCGTGAACGCGCCGAAATATGCCAGTCCCAAGCCCATTTCTGCAAAAGAGAAAGCACAAGGTGCCGAATACCACCCGCAAATATTGAAAGAATTTGGCGGCGCTTGGCAAAGTCCGCAGACGAATTATGTTGTGCGTGTGGGCAAAAATATCGCTGTTCAGTCTGGCCTCGGCAATGCGGGAGAAGACTTCAATGTTTCTCTTTTGAACAGTTCGGTAAATAACGCCTTCGCAATCCCGGGCGGTTATATCTACATCACACGGCAATTGGTTGCCCTATGTAACAGTGAGGCCGAAATGGCCGGCGTATTGGGTCATGAAGTTGGCCATGTTGCGGCGCGGCACAGTAAAAAACGGCAGCGCCGATCGACAATTGCCAATATTTTGGGTGTTGGCGGTACGATTTTGGGCGCTGTCTTAGGTGACAATGGCGGTTTGCTAGGCGCGCTTGGTGGTGGCCTGAAGCAGTATTCAGGTACATTGGCTCAAGTATTTTCGCTTTCCTATTCGCGCAAGCAAGAGGAAGAATCCGATGATCTGGGTATTCGTTATTTGAGCACAGCCGGATATGATCCATCGGCATTGTCCGACATGTTGGCTTCGCTGGCTATGCAAACGTCGGTTGATACAAGATCGGCAGGACGGGAGGAGCAGTCCATTCCGGAATGGGCCCGAACCCACCCTGAACCAGCC
>CAKZNA010000104.1 GCA_937129355.1 uncultured Sphingomonadales bacterium
TATCCGGCCCTACTTTCGCGCATGAAGTCGCGGCGAGCAAACCAACCGCCATCACTCTGGCCTGCGCTGACGAAGCTTTGGGGCAAGAACTCGCGGCGCTGGTATCGACGCCAGCCTTCCGCCCCTATTGGAGCGATGATGTGATCGGCGCGGAGATTGGCGGGGCGGTCAAGAATGTGCTCGCGATTGGTTGCGGCGTGGTTGATGGTGCGGGGCTTGGCCTAAACGCACGCGCCGCATTGATAGCGCGCGGATTTGCAGAAATGCAGCGTTACGGCATGGCGCGCGGCGCGCGAATTGAAACGCTGGCGGGGCTATCGGGGCTCGGCGATCTTGTGCTCACTTGCTCGTCGGAAAATAGCCGGAATTTCTCATTGGGCCGCGGGCTTGGTCAAGGCCAGAGCGCGAAGGAATTGCTCACTGACCGCAAGACGGTTGCGGAAGGCGCGCATACTGCTCCGGTCTTGCAAGCGTCGGCCAAATCACTCGGCGTTGAAATGCCGATTGTAGATGCGGTGTGCAGCTTGCTTACCGGCGAAATGGAAGTCGCCGATGTTATTCGCGCTCTGCTTTCGCGCCCGTTAAAGGCCGAAAGATGACAAGCCCCGTAATTCTGTCTATTAGCCGCTAAATAGGGGGAGCGGGTTTGGCTTCAGATACGCCTATTTCGGATGGTGAATCCGACAAGGATATTGCGGCTCTCGCCAAAGGCGGGCGCACAAATGTGTTCGGTTTCCTGCTCCGCCTCGCCGCGCGTATTCCATTCCTGATTATCGCTACACGCTACTATGGGCCGGAGGCGCTTGGCCGATTTGCAATTGCCATTCTGGCCGTAGAATTCGTTGCCCAGCTTGCGACACTGGGTCTCCGGCGCGGCCTTGCAGAGCTTTTGTCAAAAGAGGAAAAACCACCTGCCCATACTTTGGCCGATGCCATGCTTGTGGGTTTGCTGGCTTCTACCGTCGGTGCGGCATTTCTTATTGTATTCCCCCAGATTATGTTTCCAAATAGCGAAATCAACGGCTTTGACCGGTTTTTGCCCATTGTGATATTCGCCATCGTGGCGACTGATATAGCGCTGGCGGCGCTGGCTTACCGCTTTGATATTGCCTCGACCGTAAGGGCGCGTGCGGTGGTTGAGCCATGGACGATCAGCATCATGGCTGGCCTGTTCGCTTGGCCGCTTATGCCCTTTTATTCGCTACGAGACGGGCTGATCATTTCCTATATCGTATCGATGCTCGCGGCGATGGTGTTCGCATTTTGGCCGCTATTAAAAAGCTATGGGTTGCCGTGGGGCTGGCGTCCGCATCCGGCGACATTGGTGGTTCTGGCGCGGCGCAATATGCCGCTCGCCGCTGCAGATGCGGTTGAATGGGGCAGCAGGCGGCTGGATCTGTTTATTCTGGGCCTGTTCGCATCGCCCGCGATTGCCGGAATCTATTTCACAGCGCAGCAGATCGCCAGCCTTCCGCAGAAATTAAAGACCAGCTTCGACCCCATTCTCGGCCCGGTTATTACCGCCAATCTTAAACAGAAAAACTATGCTGCCATCGCCAAACAAGTCGGACAGGTCGGTTTCTGGATCATCGCTGCGCAGGCTGGAATCGCTCTAGCGCTGGGTATTCCGGGCGAAGCGGTGATGGGGTTATTTGGTCCCGAATTTGTTGGCGGAACTGGCGCGCTGGCATTCCTGCTCGCTGCCGAAGTTGCTGCCGCTACTGCCGTGGTGAGCGAATCCGCGCTGGTTTATATGGCGCGCCACCGCAATTTGCTCATTTCGTTCGGCATGCTCACATTACAAGCTACGCTAAGTGTGATCCTGATCCATACCGTGGATTACCTACCGGTCAAAGAAGGTATGAAAGGTCTATTCCAAGCCGCTGCCGTGGCCTGCGCGCTGATGCTCGCGCTCGGCATCTCGTCCATTGTAAAATCAAAATTTCTCGGCAAATTATTGGACGCGCCAATCAGCATTTGGCGTTGGCCATTATTATGGGCCATCATCGCGGCCAGCATGGCAGGCATCATCATCGTCGCGCTGCCGCCCGCTTATGAATGGGCCGAACTTATTGTCGGCATCCCGGTTATTCTGGGCGTCTATGGCTGGGTCATCTGGATGCGCGGCTTTGGCGAAGAAGACCGCGTGTTATTCCGCAAAGGTAAGAAGGAAGCCTAAAGAGCCTCCGCTACCAGCGCCTTAATATCCGCTTCCGGCCGCGCGCCATAATGCGAGATTACTTCGGCGGCACAGATTGCGCCCATTTTTAGGCAGGCGTCGATCTCGCGGCCCTCGCTAAGCCCTGCAAGGAATCCGGCTGCAAACAAATCGCCTGCACCGGTAGTGTCGACCAGCTTCTCAACCGGTTCTGCTGCAACTTCGTGGCGCGTGCCGTCTTTCACTGCGATGGCACCCTTTTCACTGCGGGTTACAACAAGCAGAGGAACTTTGGCCGAAATGGCAGCAACAGCCTCTTCAAAATCTTCAATCTGGGCCAGCGAGGAAATCTCAACTTCATTGGCAAACATGATGTCGATCAGGCCATCATTGATAAGGCTGATAAAATCATCACGGTAACGGTCGATCACAAAGGCATCGGATAGCGTGAAGGCAACCTTGCGGCCAGCCGCTTTGGCATGCTCAATCGCTCTGCGCATGGCTGCGCGTGGTTCTTCTGGATCCCAAAGATAACCTTCCAGATACAGGATGCCCGCGCTCTGGATCGCATCACTATCGATCAGATCGGCGGGTAAGAATTGCGATGCGCCAAGGAAAGTATTCATAGTCCGCTCCGCATCGGGCGTAACGAAAATGAGGCAGCGTGCAGTGGCGGGTTCGCCTGCACGAGCGGCGACATCAAAATCAATGCCGGTTGCGCGAATATCATGCGCGAAGACCTGCCCAAGCTGATCATCGGCAACCTGACCGATAAATGCACATTGCCGCCCCAGCATAGACATGCCTGCCAGCGTATTCGCCGCGCTGCCGCCGCTAATTTCGCGCGCAGGGCCCATCGCAGAATAAAGCGCATCGGCGCGCTGCTCGTCGACCAACTGCATCCCGCCTTTGGTAAGCTGTTCCTCGGCGATAAATTCATCATCGGTATTGGCGATAACATCCACAATTGCATTGCCGATTGCGATTACGTCATAACGGGGCTGGGTCATATAAAGCGGCCTTTCTTGCCTGATTGCGCGCTCCCTAGATGGGAAGGATAAAGCCTGCAAGTTTTAAGCGGATTGACGGATAGGTGTATTATGTGGATAATACTGTTCATGATACGTGCATTCTCCCTTGCTCTTGCAAGCCTCTCCGACCGGGCGATCTTTGCCATATTGGTCAAATCCATCCTCGTTACCGGAGGAATTTTCCTGCTGCTTGGCGGGGGTCTCTGGTTCGGAATTGACTGGCTTGCGACAAGCTGGCTCGGCGATGCGAAGGGTTGGGTTGCCTCTGCCGCCGCCATTGCTTCGGTTATCGCAACTATACTTTCCTGGTGGCTGCTCTTCCGCATTGTGGCGATCACCGTGATCTGGTTCTTCGCCGACGATATTGTCGAGGCCGTTGAGAAGAAACACTATCCGGTTGCCGCCGTCATGGGCGTCCGGCCCAATGCCAGCGCGTCTGCCGGACTTGCTTTTCGTTCTTTGATGCGCGTGATCGGTTACAACGCTCTCGCCGTCCCGCTTTATCTGCTGCTGCTCGTCACGGGTGTCGGCGCTGCTTTGGTCTTCCTTCTCGTCAATGCGTTGCTGCTTGGCCGTGATCTGGAAGACATGTTGGCGGTGCGCCATGGCCGCACGCATAGCCATATGCGCAAAGTCGACCGGCTGATACTCGGCACGGCTGGTACTGCTGGCATGATGATCCCGTTTGTCAATCTGCTCGTTCCCGTTATAGCGACATCGATGGCGGTGCATTTGATGCATGGCGAAGATGAAAAGATGAAAGCACGGGTATGAATAAAGCAATATTGGCGGCGGTTCCTGCATTGATTTTGGCAGGCTGCAGCACAGCGCCAGCGACAAACCCTGTTCCGCCCCGCTCTTCATCGAGTATTCCGATCAACCCGCCAACTCCGGTAAATCGCAAAGGATTGGAAGCGGTACTTGGCCAGAATGCCGCGACGCTTAAAAGCCTGTTTGGCAAACCGCGTTTGGACGTGCAGGAAGTCGTTGGCCGTAAGCTGCAATTTTCCGGCAAAGCCTGTGTGCTAGATGCCTTTCTCTATCCCGATGGCAAGGGTGGTCAGCCGGTCGTCACTCATGTCGATGCACGTCGCAGCGACGGCGCGGAAGTTGACCGAGCATCTTGCGTGAATGCGCTTAGGCGGCGGTAAGTTCAGCCAGCGCCCATTGCGCGGCTTCAGCTACAATCTCGCAATCATCCAAGAGTAGCGTCTTGAGAGGAGCGATGAGCTTTTCGTCTTCGCTATTCCCCGCCGCTATCGCGACATTCCTTACAAAGCGGTCACGGCCCGTTCGCTTGATAGGCGATCCGGAAAATAGCTGTCTGAACGCAGCGTCATCTAACGCAAGCAAATCGGCAAGCTTTGGCGCAGTCAATTCGGCACGCGGCAGGAAGGCTTTGTTGGCGGCCGCGCTATCTGCAAATTTATTCCACGGGCAAACGGCCAGACAATCATCACAGCCATAAATGTGATTGCCGATCCCCTTGCGCAATTCATGCGGGATTGGCCCTTTATGTTCGATGGTGAGATAGGAAATGCACCGCCGCGCATCGAGACGGTAAGGCGTAGGGAAAGCATTGGTCGGGCAAATATCCTGACAAGCGGTACAGCTTCCGCAGCGGTCTTCTCCAGCTTCATCGGTTTCCAGATCAAGCGTTGTGTAGATCGCGCCTAGGAATAACCAACTGCCATGATCGCGGCTGACAACATTGGTATGCTTGCCTTGCCAGCCGATGCCTGCCGCGTTTGCCAAAGCCTTTTCCATCACAGGCGCGGTATCAACAAAAACCTTCACGCCCGCGTCATTTCCCGCGCGATGCACCAGCCACCCAGCCGTGCGTTTCAGCGCGCCCTTTACCGTCTTGTGATAATCTTTGCCTTGCGCATAGATCGATATTCGCGCGCGGTCGCCTTGGTCGGCCAACCTCATCGGATCATCCTCGGGCGCGTAGCTCATTCCAAGCATAATAACCGAGCGCACCTCATCCCAAAGCACCGCTGGCTGCGCCCGTTCATCCATCCGGCCTTCCATCCATAGCATATCGCCATGGCAACCTTCGGCAACCCAAGCCTTCAATCGGCTGCCCGTTTCAGGAGCAAGCGTCGCGGGCGCTATACCGACATCAGCAAACCCTTCTTGCCTAGCCTTTTCCTTCAGCGCGTTAACCAAATTTCGCTTGTCTATCTTCACGCCTCTTCCCTATTCAGGTTGCAGCTAAAGTGTTTGAGGCAATTTAATGGGCAATGCAATTGAAGCGCGCGGGTTAGTCAAGGAATTTGATGGATTCCGCGCCGTAGACGGGGTTGACCTCGTTATACCGGAAGGCAGCATCTACGGAATTTTGGGCCCTAACGGCGCAGGAAAAACCACCATGCTACGCACCTTGCTGGGCATTATTGATCAGGATGATGGCACGCGCAGCTTGCTGGGTTCGGACAAGCCGATCACCCAATCACGGTTTGTCGGTTATCTTCCGGAAGAGCGCGGGCTGTACCAGTCCATGCGCGCCGTAGACACTATCGCATTCATGGGCGCGCTGCGCGGTATGAACCTGAAAGAAGCGCGCGAAAAAGGCCGCGTGATGCTCGAAGAAGCGGGCCTTGAATATGCCGCTGACCGCCAGATTAAACAACTATCAAAAGGCATGGCGCAGACGGTCCAGCTGATTGGGACGATTGTGCATGATCCCAAACTCATCGTGCTCGACGAACCTTTCTCTGGCCTCGACGCGCTTAACCAAGCCAAGCTGGAGCGTATGATCCGCGGGCAAGCGGAAAAAGGCGTGACGGTGATTTTTTCCACGCATGTTATCGCCCATGCCGAACGGCTGTGCCAGAATATCGCGATTATCGCGCAAGGCAAAATCAGCTTTGACGGGCTGGTATCCAGCGCCCGTGACCGGCTGCGTCCGCAAGTACATCTGGAAACCGAAACGCTGGATGGGCCATGGCGCAGCGCGCTTCCGTCCGATTGCGAAGCGGAAGGTAACTGGTGGCATTTCACACTACCTGAGAGCGGCGTTGAACCGCTTCTGACGGCTTTGGTTGAAGGCAAGGCCGGTGTGCGTTCGCTATCGATTGAACGTCCCGGATTGCACGATGCCTTTGTCGCGATTGCCGGAGAAGCAGTTGCCGCCGAAATGGACAAACCGCTTGCGGAGGAATTGCTATGAGAGAGATTATCCGTGCCGCATTCGTGATCGGACGCCGCGACCTGACCGCGATCATATTTTCAAAAGCCTTCATCCTCTTTCTGTTGGGACCGCTATTTCCTGTGATCGTCGCCATTGCGGCGGGCAGCCTTGGCGGGCAGATGAAGCAAGATGCGGATAAACCCGTCGTCGGCATTATGATGTCGGCGGAAGAAGCAGCGCGCCTGGTGAAGGTCAGAAATGAGCTGACTAAACAAGTCGGGCGAAGCTGGTATCCGGAATTGCGGGCACTAGAACCAGGTGGGAAGACGCCGCGGGAATTTCTGGCCGACAAAAAGAATAATCTGAATGCCGTGATTTCCGGTTCTCTGGACAAGCCCGTCATCACGGGCACAAAAGGCGAGGTCAGACGCTATGATGACAAGGTCGCCATGCTGGTTAGTTACGCGGCCACCGGGCAATCGACAACTCTTCCAACCGTCGAGACGGAAGTCATTGAGACGAGTGCAAGTGCTAGCGGCGCAAAACAGGGCCAGCAGGCTATGGGCCAAGCGGCGCAAGTCATCATGTATTTCCTCACTGTGTTGCTCACTGGCATGGTGCTCAGCAATCTGGTTGAGGAAAAATCGAACAAGATTATCGAGATTCTTGCTGCCTCCATCCCGATAGAATCGGTCTTTGTCGGCAAGCTATTTGCGATGCTGATTATGTCGATGATCGGTATCATTATC
>CAKZNA010000105.1 GCA_937129355.1 uncultured Sphingomonadales bacterium
GGCATTATTGACGAGAATATCAAGCTTTTCTTCGCGCTCCGCGATCTGATGGGCAAGGCTTTCACAGCCCTCAACTGTCGAAAGATCAGCGGGAAGGCCGACAATCTTATCGCCATACTCGGCAATCGTTGCTTCAATCTGATCAACCTTACGCGCGCTGATATAGATGCGTTTGCAGCCTGCGGCGAGATAGCCTTCGACGATCATTTTGCCGATACCGCGCGAGCCGCCGGTTACAAGAGCCGTGCGGCCTTCGAGATTAAATAGTCCGTTCAAATCCATGATCAATATCCGTTCATTGTTGCCACGCGGTCTGCGTGAAAATAAGCGTCGCCGAAAAATTCATTCAAGGCGCGGTCGCGCTTCATATACAGCCCAATGTCATATTCGTCGGTCATCCCGATCCCGCCATGCATTTGCAGGCCCTCGCGGACCGACAGATTGCACGCAAGGCCAGCCTTGGCTTTGGCAGCGGCGGTATAAAGCTCCCCCCGCTCATCGCCATCATCAAGGAAATTCTGCGCTTTCAGCACAACCGACCGCGCCATTTCCATTTCGCCGTAAAGATGTGCGGCACGGTGCTGGAGCGCCTGGAATTCGCCAATGACTTTGCCGAACTGCTTGCGCTGTTTCAGATAGTCAAAGGTCATATCCATCGCGCCGGAACCAACACCGACCATTTCTGCAGCAGCGCCCGTACGCCCTGCGTCCAGAATTTTGGTGAGCACCGACCAGCCATCATCGACTTCGCCGATCACGGCATCTGCCGTAACCTCTACACCGTTCAGATCGATATGTGCGGCAACGGCGCTATCCACCAAACGAACCGGATCCATAGACATGCCGGCCGCATCTTTTTCAACGGCGAACAATGTCAATCCACTGGTTTCGCCCTCACTGCCAGCGGTACGCGCTGCGACGATAAGCATATCGGATGATGCGCCTTGCACCACGAACTGCTTGGCGCCGGTCAGTTTGAATCCGTTGCCGCTGCGCTCTGCTTTACAGGCCGTGTTTGCTGGGCGGTGTTTTGCACTCTCGTCAATCGCCAGCCCAATAACCGTTTCGCCTGAAATAATTCCCGGGAACCAGCGTTCACGCATGTTTTTGCCAGCTGACTTGAGCGCTTCAACCGCCGCAACCGATGTGGTCAGGAAGGGGGAAGGAGAAAGATTACGGCCAACTTCTTCAAGCACGATGCCAGCCTCAACATGGCCAAGACCAAGTCCGCCTTCATCTTCGGGAATTAAAATCCCGGTAAAACCCATTTCAGCAAATTGCTTCCAAAGACCGTGGCTGAAACCATCCTTGCATTCCTTATCGCGGAATTCGCGGAAATGTGTGGTGGGCGCCTCGCTTTTCATAAATTCGCGCGCGCTGTCTTTCAGCATCGACTGATCGTCGTTCAAAATCATCGCCATGTCGCTTATCCTCCCGGCATTTCAAGAATGCGTTTGGATACGACATTCAACATAACTTCGCTGGTACCGCCTTCAATGCTGTTCGCTTTGGTGCGCAGCCAGTTGCGCGCTTTAGAACCGCCTTTGGACGCCTCGCTTTCCCATTCAAGCGCATCGCTGCCGCCCATCGCCATCACCAATTCATGACGCGATTTATTGAGCTCCGTGCCGATATATTTCATCAGATTGGAATAGGCCGGATGCCCGGTGCCGCTTTTCCATTCATCCATGAAGCGTTCCGAATGTGACCGAAAAGCAAGGCCATCAACGTCGAACAAAGCCATCTGAGCGCGCAGCACCGGCTCGCTCGCCATCACATCTTTAAAGCCTGCACCAAGCGAAGCGGTACCACCGTCACCGCCCATGCCGGAAATCATCTCGCGCTCATGGCCCAGCAGATATTTCGCCACATCCCAGCCGCGATTAAATTCACCAACAACAGACGAAATGCCTTCGCCATAGCTTTTGGGCACTTTCACATCATCGAAGAATGTCTCGCAAAATGGCGACGCACCGCTAATAAGCAGGATCGGCTTGGTCGTCACACCTTCATTTGTCATGTCATATAGCATGAAGGAAATGCCTTGATATTTATCCTCCTTGTTGGTGCGCACCAGGCAGAAAATCCAGTCGGCCTTGTCGGCATAGCTGGTCCAGATTTTGGAGCCGTTGACCTCGTAATGATCGCCCTTGTCTTCGCCAAATGTTTGCAATGAAACCAAATCACTGCCGCTGCCGGGCTCGGAATAGCCCTGACACCAGCGAATTTCACCGCGCGCAATTTGCGGTAGGAAATGCTTCTTCTGTTCTTCGGTTCCAAACTTTAGCAGCGCGGGGCCGAGCATCCAGATGCCAAAACTGTTAAGCGGTGAGCGGCATTTCATCTTCGCCATTTCGGTGCGGAGAATTTTGGCTTCCTGCCGCGACAATCCGCCGCCGCCATATTCGGTTGGCCAATCGGGAACCGTCCAGCCGCGCTCCGCCATGACCTCAAGCCACTGTTTTTGCGCGTCGCTTTGGAACACAACATTGCGTCCGCCCCAACAAATATCATCATCGCCGCGTGCAGGTTTACGCATTTCAGCCGGGCAATTTTCTTCTAGCCAGGCGCGCGTTTCGCTGCGGAATGTTTCCAGGTCAGTCATGAATCACTCTCCAATGTTTGACGCAAGAGTAAGGCTAGATGCGCCGTTAAGGCAAGGCGCAAACAACAATCCCCATATACCGTAACGTCAATGCGGTGGATTGACCTCCTCGCGGCGGACTGGCCCGATTCCGTGCTGGCAATTTGGCTGGCTTTGATGCAAGTTAATTGGACAATTAAGAAGAGGAAAGTGATTCATGGATTTCGACCTGAATGAGAAGCAAGCCTATTGGCGCGACCGCGTGCGCGATTTTATCGAAGCAAAAGTTCGCCCCGCTGTTCCCATTTACGCAGAGCAAGATGCCGAAGGTGACCGCTGGAAAGTTATCCAGATTGTTCAGGATCTGAAAGCCGAAGCCAAAGCTGCTGGTATCTGGAACCTCTTCATGCCGCCAGCCAACCCGAATCTGACGCATATTGATGACAGTTTTGAATTTGAAGGTCCCGGCCTCACCAATCTGGAATATGCCCTTTGCGCCGAAGAAATGGGCCGCATCGGTTTTGCTTCCGAAGTGTTTAACTGCTCCGCGCCCGATACCGGAAATATGGAAGTGCTTCATATGTATGGCAGCGATGAGCAAAAAGAGCGGTGGCTCAAGCCTTTACTAAACGGAGATATTCGCTCGTGCTTTTCAATGACCGAGCCGGATGTGGCTTCAAGTGATGCAACGAATATTCGCGGTTCGATAAAAGCGGATGGAAATGACTATTTGATCAATGGCAATAAATGGTGGTCAACAGGTGGCGGCGATATGCGTTGTAAGCTCGCCATATTTATGGGCAAAACTGATGAGTCGGCGCCAAAGCATCTTCAACAATCGATGATACTCGTGCCGATAGATGCCAAAGGCGTAAAGGTCGAAAGAATGCTCGACGTTTTCGGTTACGATGATGCACCGAATGGACATGCCGAAATTACTTTTGAAAATGTTCGTGTTCCGAAAGGGAATCTATTGCTTGGGGAAGGACGTGGGTTTGAGATTGCGCAAGGACGTTTGGGACCGGGAAGAGTTCACCATTGTATGCGTTTGATCGGTTTAGCGGAGCGTGCGCTTGAATCAATGAAGGAAAGAGCGAAATCGCGGGAGGCTTTTGGGAAGTCACTTTCCGAGCAGGGCGTTATCAGAAACTGGATTGCCGAAGCCCGAACTGAAATTGAGCAAGCTCGTTTACTTGTTTTAAAAACGGCGTGGATGATGGACGAAGTAGGGAATAAAGAGGCGCGAAAAGAAATCGCGATGATAAAAGCGGTCGTGCCGAAAATGGCTTTGAAAATAATAGATCGTGCGATTCAGACCTTTGGTGGAGCAGGCGTTTGTCAGGATTCTTTTTTACCGTTCGCATGGACGATCGCGAGAATGCTACGCATTGCTGACGGACCTGATGAAGTTCATCTTGAATCAATTGCAAAAGTGGAGTTAAGATAATAGTCAATGAATATTCGAGACGTAAAACTGGAAGATTCTTCTCAAATTACTGAGATCTATAATCACTACATCTTAAATACCCATCATACGTTTGAGACCAAACCTCTCGAAGCCAATGAAATGCAGGATCGGATCAAAGAAGTGATCAAGGACTATCCATATCTCGTGGCGGAAGAGGACGGCGCGGTTCTTGGATACGCGTATGCAACAGATTTCAAGCTCCGACAGGCATACGAAAACACCTCTGAAGTTTCGATTTATGTGAACAGTGATTCTAAGCAAAAGGGAATTGGAACACAGCTCTATGAGGGCTTGTTTGAAGAATTAGAAGATCTTTATGTTCACGCGATCGTTGCTGGGATTGCACTTCCAAATGATCCAAGTATCAAGTTTCACGAGAAATTAGGATTTGAAAAGGTCGCACACTTCCGCGAAATTGGTTACAAGCTCGGAAGATGGATCGACGTTGGATACTGGGAAGTCCTCACGAAGTAATTTTTCTACAAAAAGCTCACTCAAAAAAACAATCTTTCAGAATGGTAGTTTTGATTCTGAAATGAGTTTTCCCCTGCCCAAAATACCCTCTGTAAATACATCCGAAAACTCGGATAAAATTCACCTTCTCGTAGCTTTAAGTATAATATTATCAATGAGTTAGCGGAATTTTCAATATTGTGTTATAAAATCAAAATTGGCGGTGTGTTGAAGATAGAAGGCAATATTTATATCAATTTTCTTTTATAGTCAGAAGCCAGTTTTAAGTTGAGAAAGCGCCTTCATTTTTTGGCGTAAGACTGTTCTTTGAATTTATCGGTCGAAAGGGTTTAAGAAAATTTGACCGAAGGAGAATAGTAATGAGAAACACACTTACATTTTTCGCAATTATAATTTTTTCCATTTCAGCGAATGCTCAATTTAGATTTATAGAACGAGCAAACAATAACGACAATCCCGACGGCGATCAACCAATCAAGAGGGCTGAAACTACTGAAGAAGTCGGAGAGAGGTCGTCGCTAAAGCTAAATAATCTTGGCGTAAAAGAAGGACGAGTCAATAAGGATTTTATCGCAGCGATTGAGTATTTTAAGCAAGCCGTAGCAGTTGAACCGGATTGTTTTACTTGCAAATACAATATGGGGAGGGCTTACATCGCGCTGGAAAGGTATTCGATTGCTCAGGATATTTTCGAAAACCTAGTGAAAGAAAACCCTAAATCTGCAGATTCGTTATCAAGCTTAGGTGAGGTTTTGAGTTTACGAGATGACGATAAGGGAGCGCTTCCATTATTGAAGAAATCTTTGAAGATCGATCCGAATGATTCAATTACTTTGAATAATTATGGAATCGCTTTGCATAAAACCGGGAACTTTAAAAAAGCGGTGGCGGTTTTTGAAAAAGCCATTAAGCGAAAACCAGATTTAGCCGAGGCTCATAATTACCTAGGGCTTACGTTTTATCAGCTAGGCAAATTCAAGAATGCGCTAAAAAGTTTGCGTTTGGCAGATTCTTTCGAACCAAATGTTCCTGAAGTTCAAAACAATTTAGGGGTTGTTTTGGGGAGGATTGGCAAGAAGAAAGAAGCGCACAAACATCATTTAGAGGCAGTAAGACTCAATCCTAAGTTTAGCTATGCCGTTTATAATCTCGGGCTAAGCTATCTGGGGTTGAAGAAAAGAGACGAAGCGCACAAGCAACTTATTTTGCTCGACAATCTTGATCCGGTCCTAGCACGAAGTTTAAGAAAAGTGCTTTGGGGGAAATTTGTAGTTGATGCCTCGACCGAACAAGTGAAAAGCTGAGCATAGTCAAAATTGGATAGACTTGTTCGCTGAAATTTTAGAATTTCGGCGAACAGGTCATGTTTCGGTTTTCGGTAAACGAAAGTTTGTAAAACGCTGGAGTTTTTGGATTTTGAATTCGAACGTCTTTTCTAAAGTATGAACAAAAACTTAAATGAGCAGT
>CAKZNA010000106.1 GCA_937129355.1 uncultured Sphingomonadales bacterium
GATATGCTCTTCGTGGTTGCGCTTGGCGAGTTCGCGCTCGTCAGGGGTGACAAGACCTGTAAGGTCGGCGTTGAGAAGTTCGTCTCTTGCCCAACCGAATGTGCGGATGAAGCTGTCATTGACGCGGACGATTCGGGCGTTGAAATCAGTGACGATGATGCCGACTTCGCTGACTTCGAAGATGGAGGTGAGGAGCGAGATAGCTTCGTCGCGCTCGCGCTGGACGATGGCTTGATCTCTGAGGGGCTCGCGGGCCCCTCGCTCAGCATCTCGCTCAGCTTCTCGCGCCGGCGGTCGCTCGGGGGCTCCCTCATCGATCGGCCGGGAGGGTCTCGACCTCGTGTCGGCGGCGAGGGCTTGTCGGTCTGTGCGGATCGTCTCCAGGGCCTCGTCGACCTGCGCCTGGGAGGTGCAGCCGTGGATCGAGGTGCCGAGTCCCGCGCCGCTCGTCGTCGCTTGATCTTCGATCGCCAGGGCTGAGCGGACGATCACCGGTCCTCCGAGCACGAGCTCCCGAATCAGCTCGCGGTTGCCCTCGTTCAACGGTTCATTGAGGGGGACGACGAGCCCGGGGGGGACGGGCAGGCCAATGTTCGCCATGCCATCAAGATTGGCACCCTTGCCGCCCAGCAGATCCTTGTTGCCGCGAACGCCGTCACCGCCATCCGAAACACCGCCACCAAAGCGAAATACATATTGGGTCATTGCTCGATACGTCCCTTATTCAATTCAATAACTGCCGCGCTGCGCATTTTGCCACCGCTTCGAAACGGCTTCGCCCAACCGGCCATATAATGTGACTTGCGGTCTATTTGCATCCAATTCCAAACGGAAATGTTCCATTATCAGTCCGGTTTCCGGCACTATCTTGGCGATGTCATTCCAGCGAAGGTAGACCAGCGGATGGAAGAGTTTGAAAACAAAGGTCGGCTGTAGATACAAGCCATTGCGGTCAATCCACCCATTCATGCAATTATTGTAATTTGCAGGCGAAAACCCGCTGCCAATCCTCAGGCTCTGCATGGTAAATTTCTCTGCCGTGGGCGGCGGGAATTCAGGCGACAAGCGGCCGCCGGATAATTTCTGCCATCCCATCATAGAGATCAGCTTGATCACACCCAGCCAAAGCGCAATGAAAGCGGGTATGAAAAGCAGGATTACGGCAAAAAACAACTAACCCTCAATCTTCGAGAAATCGGCCACGGCATGCACCGCGTCACGGAACCGCGCGAGTAGGCCGAGCCGGAAGGCCTTTTTGGCCGGGTCTTCGTCATTCACCATCACGCCTTCAAAGAAGGCATCGATGGGTGCGCGGAGGGATGCGAGTGCGGACATGGCGGCTTCGAAGTCTTCGGCTTCAATGGCGGCGGTTGCCTTTGGTTCAGCGGTATCGAGTGCGGCGAGGAGGGCTTGGTCTTCCTCTTGCAAATCCTCCCCGGCATGGGGAGGGGGACCAGCGGAGCTGGTGGAGGGGGACGCGCCGCCATGTTCGGAACTTGCCGGTGGTGCCCCCCCGTCATCGGCTGCGCCGCTGCCACCCCCCCGCTCCGGAGGGGATTTAAGGATATTCGCCGCGCGCTTATATCCGGCCAGCAGATTGGTGCCATCATCGGTGGTCACAAATACCTGCAACGCCTTCACCCGCGCGAGCAAGCGGACGAGATCATCCTCCCTGCCAAGCGCGAATACCGCGTCGATCAGGTCGTGACGAACGCCTGCTTCACGCTGTTGGACTTTGAGGCGGTCTATAAAAAATTGTACGGTGTTGTCTGTCACCGAAGGATGGGGACTTGTTCGGCCTCTAACTGCGGCACTAATTGCGCCAAAAATTTTGAGCCGAATGTTGTTTGTGAACAATAACTCTAGGATGCCTAAAGCGGCCCTTCTTAAAGCAAAAGGATCTTTCGAACCTGTAGGACGCATATCTGCAGCAAAGAAATTTGCCAAAGTATCCAGCTTATCGGCCAAACTCACCGCGACCGTCACCGGATCGGTGGGCACATCATCGCCCTGCCCGACCGGTTTATAATGATCGCGGATTGCATTCGCAACTTCGGGCGCCCATCCGTTTTTGGCCGCCTCTTTCTCTGCATAATAGCCGCCCATCACGCCTTGCAGCTCGGGAAACTCGCCTACCATTTCGGTGACGAGATCGGCTTTGCAGAGACGTGCGGCCAATTGGGTCTGTTCTGGGTCGGCATGGTGCAAACCATTCCCTTCTAAAGATACCAACCACTCAGCCAATTTGGCCACACGCTCTACCTTGTCAGCAACGGTGCCCAGTTTTTCATGGAACACGATGCTCTCTAATTTCTTTGCATGGTCCTCAAGCGACGTCTTCTGATCCAACTCCCAGAAGAACTTCGCATCACCAAGCCGCGCGGCGAGGACTTTCTCATTACCCGCGACAATCGCATCACCGCCATCGCTCGCGTCGATGTTTGCGGTGCAGACGAAAGCGTTTGTCAGCTTGCCGTCCTTGTCATTCACGACAAAATATTTCTGGTTCACGCGCGCCGTAAGCTGAATAACCTCTGGCGGCACGTCGAGGAAGCTTTCATCGAAACGGCCAAGCAGCGGCACCGGCCATTCGGTAAGGCCGGCATTCTCAATCACCAGCCCTTCATCCTCAATAAGGGCCAGCCCGGCATCGCTCGCGGCTTTGCTTGCGCCATCGCGGATGATATTCTGACGTTCTTCATGATCGACAATCACATGTGCATCGCGGAGCTTGGCGGCATACCCATCCGCCTCGTCAATCTGCAATATGCCGTCGCTATGGAAACGGTGACCCATAGTTTCGCGGCCCGATGATATGCCGCCAATCTCGCATTCCACCACATCGCCGCCAAACAATGCGACGATGCCCGACAAGGGCCGCACCCATTTCAGGCTTTCTGTGCTAACGCTGGCATCGCCCCAGCGCTGCGACTTCGGCCATGGGAAGGCGCGGATGATGGCGGGGATGGCTTCGGCGAGAAGGTCCTTGGTCGCTTGGCCCGGACGGTTGATTACCGCGAAATAAGTCGGGCGGCCTTTAACCTCGCGCACCTCTAGCTGGTCGCGCGTGACATTATTCTTACGGCAAAAACCATCAACCGCCTGATCGTGTGCTGCTTCGGGTGGCCCCTTGGCTTCTTCGCTGACGGCCTCGGTTGCCTCGGGCAATCCCCTTGCAATCAAAGCCAAACGGCGCGGCGTGGAATAGACAGTGATGCCCTCGGCTTGCAATCCGGCATCGGAAAGCTGCGCGCCGAACAGCTTCTCCAGATCGGCACGCGCCTTCGCCTGCATTCGCGCCGGTATCTCTTCACATCGTATTTCGAGGAGGAAGTCGGTCATATCGTCCACCCCGGATATTTCTCTTCCCATTTGGGTGTATTCTTCTCGATCCACACCTCACAACTGCCCTTCGCCAGATCGCGGACGCGGCCCATATAGGCTTGGCGTTCCTGCACCGAAATCACGCCGCGCGCTTGCAGCAGGTTGAAGATGTGGCTGGCCTTGATGGCTTGCTCATAAGCCGGAAGCGGAAGTTTTTCGGTCAGGCAATTTTCGCATTCCGCCGTCGCCATCTTGAACGCTTCAAACAAACGCCCGGTATCGGCCTTCTCGAAATTCCATGTGCTTTGCTGCACTTCATTTTCGTGAAAGACATCGCCGTAGGAAACGCCCTTCCCGTTAAAGTCCAGATCATAGACGCTATCGACGCCTTGAATATACATGGCGAGGCGCTCTAGCCCGTAAGTCAGCTCGCCCGCGACGGGCTTGCAATCAAAGCCGCCCATTTGCTGAAAGTAAGTGAATTGCGTGACTTCCATACCGTCACACCACACTTCCCAGCCAAGGCCCCATGCGCCGAGCGTCGGGCTTTCCCAATCATCTTCTACAAAGCGGATGTCATGCAGCATCGGGTCGATGCCGATTTTGGTCAGGCTATCAAGATAGAGCTGCTGGATATTTTCCGGCGATGGTTTCAAGATTACCTGATATTGATAATAATGCTGTAGCCGGTTGGGGTTCTCGCCATAACGGCCATCGGTCGGGCGGCGGCAGGGCTGCACGAATGCAGCATTCCAAGGATCGGGTCCAAGCGCGCGCAATGTGGTCGCGGTATGGAAGGTGCCCGCGCCCATTTCCATGTCATAAGGTTGCAGGATAACGCAGCCCTGATCCGCCCAGAAGCGGTGCAGGGTCAGGATCATATCCTGAAAGCTCAATATGTTTTTGGGCGGCGGGTTTGCGGCCACTGGGCTTTCCTTCGCGGTTGCAACAATTATTGCGGCAAGCCTTGGCGGATGCGCCTGCCTAAATCAAGCGGCTACTCGCCAATTTGCGCTTGACGATGCAGCACGGATATTGCCATTTCACCAAATGATATTGAAAAAGCTGTTTCTGGGCGCTGCTGCAATTGCCGCGATCGCGGTTGGCCCTGCCGCCGAAAGCCGCAAAAGCAACCCGTTTGATTTCGAACCAAACCCCGCGATCTGGAAGCTGTCTGACGAGGACACCACCATCTATCTTTTCGGAACGGTTCATGTGCTGCCGAAAAAACTAAAATGGCAATCCAAAGCTTTCAAGGCGATCGTGAAGGAAGTCGATACGCTGGTCGTCGAGACAACAGAAACCGACGAAGAGGCCGAAGCTAGTTTCGAAAAACTATTTGATGAAATGATTGTCAAAGGGTTGGAACAAAAACCGCTTGTGGACCGCGTTGCTCCGGAAAACCGAGATATATTGAAGCAGCTTGCAAAAGAGATAGCGCTCCCAATGGAGCTGCTCGATCTGATGCCGGCATGGCTCGTGCCCTTTATGGTCTATTATCAAAGCATTGATAGCAGCGAGGTATCGGGCCAATATGGTGTTGAGAGCGTGCTCGAAGCGAAATTCCGCAGGGCGAAAAAGCCGATCCTGTCGATTGAGGATGGTGATGCGGTATTCACGTCGTTAAGCGCGCTTCCGGAAGAAGAGCAATTGGTGATGGTCAACGATATGTTGGCAGAGATGCGAGAGGCCGTGGCCGAAGACCCTGCCAGCCTGATGCCTGCAAAAGAAAAAGAGAAAAAGCAGAAGCAGCCAGCAAGTGAAGAACATGCCGACGATATCAGCTGGGCCAAAGGCGACACCAGCGCGCTGGTGAGTGAATTAACTGAGGAAGCATTGGGCAAAGGCATGTATAAGGCGCTGCTAACGGACCGGAATGCGGCCTGGACTGGGTGGCTGATCAAAAGGCTCGAAACGCCCGGCAAGATATTGGTCGCGGTGGGTGCGGGTCATTTGGCGGGTGACGATTCGGTGCAAAAAATGCTCGAAGCGCGCGGCATGACAGTGAAGCGGATCCATTAGGCTGCCCCGTTAGCTTATATCACAAGCCGCTATTATCATTCGCTTTTATAATTTGATTATCGTGCCTACATTACATTATGTAAGGTGTTATTGACATCGTCAGTATATTACCCCATATAGTAATGGAAACCTGACATATTGTCAGGCAAAGCTGAAAAGGTAATTCCTCATGAAAAAGTCTCGTTGCGCAATGAAAATGTCCTCACATGATCAATTGATTCTATCGATATGTATCAGTTTCTTTTTCCTAATGGCGATATCCGCAAGCTGACCGCCAGTTTTGTCTGCTCAAACAAGAAAGAAGCCAACATGCGTTCAACCACCGGAATATTAGACAAAGTCCTTATCTTGCCTGCGATTGCATCGATAATGATGATAGCCGACACGGCAAATGATACCGCCAGCTTTTCTGACGGATCGCCGGCATTGGTGGTCGCAATTATAGCGGCGACAGTTGTTTTTGCATTATTGGCAATCGTTGCCACAAAGATAGACCGCAGATGTGCCGAAGATTATGCCTATCAAATTGTGGCGAATGCTGCGCTGATCGGATTAACAACCACTGTGCTTATCAATATGGTCTGGTTGTTCGCGCTGACGTTCGGCAGCGGATTACCAACGCCATCTGGTCAAATGATGACGGGCATTCTGACGTTAAGCTGGTGTATCGGTTATTACTGGTACCGTTTTCGCGGACTTCAATCATGAAGAATAAACTGAAAGTCCTGCGCGCAATGAATGACTGGAGTCAGGCGGAATTGGGTCAGCATCTCGATGTTTCTCGTCAAGCGGTGAATGCGATTGAAACGGGGAAATATGATCCTTCGCTGCCGCTAGCCTTCAAGATTGCTAGATTATTTGGCATGCCGATAGAGGAAGTTTTTGACGATGAATTTGACGGGGGTAACGATGGCTAATCAAGCAAGTAAGAAGAAGGAAAGTCTTATGAAAAACACACTGTTTCGCGGCCTGCTATCCGCCTCTGCTCTTGCACTAACCGCATTCACTTCAGTTGGCGGCGCAATTGCGCAGGAAAGCACAGCGACGCCTGAACCACAGCCCGTCAAACTGGAAAAAATCAAAACCAAAGATGTCGATCCCGCTCTGTGGGTGGTCAAAGATGAAGACACAACCATCTATCTATTCGGCACCGTTCATGTGCTGAAACCCGGCCTGTCATGGTTCGACGAGGCAGTTAAGGAGGCATTTGATGACTCCGAAAAACTGGTCATGGAAATTGTTGATCCCAGCGCCGGTGATGCGCAAAAAATCTTTGGCAAATATGCGCTTGCTGGTGACGGCAAACCGCTGCGCGAAAAATTGAGCAAAGACGAGCGCAAAGACTATGAAACTGCGATGAAGGCTTTGGGCCTTCCTGCCGCCGCCTTTGACCCTCTTGATCCATGGGCCGCAGCAGTAACCGTTCAAGTGATTGCAATTGGAAAGAATGGGTATGATCCAAACCAGGGCGCCGAAAAACAGCTAACCGCTGCAGCAAAAGCGGCAGGAAAGCCGATTAGCGCACTTGAAACGGTGGAGGGTCAACTTGCCATTTTTGATGGACTTCCCCAGCAAGACCAGCTGCTATTCTTGAATAGCTCCACCAAAGATATCCCTCTGATAACCGAAGGGTTGGACACGATGGTGGATGCATGGGGCCAAGGCGATTCAGATCGTCTTGGCCAGATCATGAATGAAGGCTTCACCAGCCCGGAACTGCGTTCCGCTTTGCTCACGCGGCGAAATGCCCAGTGGGTGCGCTGGATCAAAGACCGGATGGACAAGCCCGGGACGATCTTTATGGCCGTGGGGGCCGGACATCTATCCGGCAGCGATTCGGTGCAAAACCTGCTCCTTGCCTATGGCCTGAAGGCACAGCGGATAAATTACTGACCCCGCCGCGCACAGCGCTTGCAATTTTGCACGCTTCATCCTAATAGCGCGCGCTTGCCGTTATGGTCACCCTGGAGGCGTGGCGGTAAGACAGTTTATTTATCTGGAGAAATATTATGAGTGATCAGCTGACATTGTCGGCCGAACCTCGCGAGCGGGCTGGCAAGGGAGCCTCCCGCGCTCTGCGTAGTGAAGGCCGTGTACCCGCCGTTATTTATGGCGACAAAAAAGACCCCGAAGCCATCCATGTCGAGGAAAAGGCTCTCGTCAAATTGCTAATGACCGGTGCGTTTACGAACAGCACGGTTGAACTAACCGTTGGCGAAAATACGCAGGTTACACTGCCGAAAGACGTAGCATTCCACCCGGTGACTGATCGCCCATTACATGTTGATTTCTTCCGCCTTGCAAAAGGTGCGACGGTTACGCTGGGTATTCCGGTGAATTTCGTCAACGAAGAAGAATCGCCTGGCCTGAAACGCGGCGGCGTTCTCAACGTGGTTCGCCACGAATTGGAACTGGTATGCGACGCAACCAAAATTCCAGAACAGATCGCAATCGATGTTACCGGCCTGGAAATTGGCGACTCGATCCATATTTCTGCGCTCACGCTTCCTGATGGCAGCGAAAGCGCGATTACCGATCGTGACTTTACCATCGCAACCATCGTTGCTCCATCCGCTCTGAAATCTGATGAAGAAGAAACAGATGCAGCAGAAGGTGAAGAAGGCGCAGAAGGTGCTGAAGGCGAAGCAGCTGACGGCGAAGGCGCAGAAGGCGGCGAGGAAAAATCCGAGGATTGATCCTTCTTCCATAAAGAAAATTGAAAGGCCGGTTCGCTTTGTTGCTGACCGGCCTTTTCTTTGTCTGGCGAGGGCGTTACCGGTAGCCCCATGCAAATTTGGGCTGGCCTTGGAAATCCGGAACCGCGCTATGCGCTGAACCGTCACAATATCGGATTTATGGTAATCGATGCCATTGCCGAGGTTGAAGGCCTGCCGAAACCGGCCAAGAAGCACAAAGGCTGGGTAACAGAAGCGCGTATCGGCGGTGAGAAGATCATCCTGTTAAAGCCCGCAACTTTCATGAATGAAAGCGGGCAATCCATCCGCGCCGCGATGGATTTTTATAAACTTACGCCGCAAGACGTGACGGTTTTTTACGACGAACTAGACCTCGCGCCATTTAAGGTAAAGGTGAAGCAAGGCGGCGGCGCAGCGGGCCATAATGGTATTCGCAGCACGATCAAACATATCGGCGAAGATTTCCGGCGTATCCGTATTGGGATAGGGCATCCCGGTAGCAAAGAACGCGTGACCGGCCATGTGCTGGGCAATTATCACAAGAGCGAATTTGATGATCTGTCCGACCTGCTCGGCGCGGTTGCCAGCGAAGCGCATTGGCTGGCCGAGGGCGATAATGTGCGCTTCATGGGCGATGTTGCCATGCGAATGCAGGATGGCTAGGCTCCTACGCAAAGGAGATCAGCCATGACCGACACGAACCGCAGGACAATATTAAAAGCTTCAGTTGCAGCGGCGGCCGCTACAGCCATTCCGGGCAAAGCCGTAGCGGGTGACAAGCCTCTCGCTGGTAAATCGGTCCTCATCACCGGCTGCTCGTCTGGCTTTGGTTATCTCGGCGCATTGCACTATGCATCATTGGGCGCGAAAGTTATTGCATCCATGCGTAACTTACCGCGTGCCGAAGCAGTCGAGCTTGCAGCCAGCGCTCTACCTGTCGGCACTCCACCCGAGAGCCGAGAAATCCACATCATCGAGATTGATATTCTGTCAGACGCAAGTGTCGCTAATGGCGTTGCTGCGGCTGAAAAGATAGCTGGCGGCGCAATTGATATCCTTGTGAACAACGCGGGCATCGGCATGGCCGGGCCAATCGAGGTTCAGGACATGGAAGCCACAAAATTGATGTTCGACACAAATGTCTTTGGTCCGCAGCGGATGATGCGC
The DNA here is from genome assembly GCA_937129355.1 of uncultured Sphingomonadales bacterium. GTDB lineage: Bacteria > Pseudomonadota > Alphaproteobacteria > Sphingomonadales > Sphingomonadaceae > Sphingorhabdus_B. The sequence continues at coordinate 9,210 of CAKZNA010000106.1, forward strand.
GCGGCCCTGCCCGCGATGCGGAAACGTAAATCGGGGCAGATATTTAACATCTCGTCTCAGCTTGGCCGTGTCATGGTCCCGGGATACGGACAATATTCGCCCAGCAAATTTGCGCTGGAGGCAATGTCGGAGCAGATGGCATACGAATTGGTGATGCATGGCATTGATGTGACGATTATACAGCCCGGCGGCTATCCCACCGCTATTTGGAAGAAGCGCAATGCGTATGACAATGCGCTGCTGAAAAGAACCGACAAGGCATTGCTGGACGCCTATGGCCCCTTCACCGCCCGCATGGGTAACGCCGATGGCGGCGGCCGCAATGCTGACCCGATGGATATTCCGCGCGCTATTGCTGAAATCGCGGCCATGCCAGCGGGAAAGCGCCCGATACGCCGCGCTGTGCATCCCGGACCCAAACCGCAAACGGCAATCAACGAGGTAAGCGCGAAAACGCAGCAGGCCATGTTTGAAGGGTCGCCATTCGGCATGCTGGCAAAGGCAGTGCATGATTGATTGAAACTTGATGGGTGAGCGGCTACGGCGCGCCATCAACGAGTTTTACAGGACCAAATTATGGGTTTCAAATGCGGTATTGTCGGATTGCCAAATGTCGGCAAGTCCACTCTTTTTAATGCGCTGACCGAGACGCAGTCGGCGCAGGCGGCGAACTATCCATTCTGCACGATTGAGCCAAATGAAGGCGTCGTGGCTGTGCCCGATGACCGACTGGACAAGCTGGCGGGTATTGCAGGCAGCGCAAAGATTATCGCAACGCAGCTCGCCTTCGTCGATATCGCCGGCCTCGTGCGCGGCGCATCAAAAGGCGAAGGGTTGGGCAATCAGTTCCTCGCCAATATCCGCGAAGTGGACGCCATCGTCCATGTGCTGCGCTGCTTTGAAGATGACGATATTCAGCATGTCGAAAATACCATCAATCCGGTTAGCGATGCAGAAACGGTCGAAACCGAATTGATGCTCGCCGATCTGGAGTCCTTAGAAAAGCGCGTGCCCACTGCCGAGAAAAAGGCTGCACAAGGCGACAAGGATGCGAAGGTCTTGGCGTCCGTATTGGGTCAGGCGCTGGAATTACTGCGCGAAGGCAAGCCGGCACGATTGACCGAACCGAGGGATGATGAAGAAGCGCGGGTATTTGCCAACGCGCAATTGCTGACTTCCAAACCCGTCCTATATGTCTGCAATGTCGAGGAAGGTGCCGCCGCAGATGGCAACAACCATAGTGCGGCTGTGTTCGAGATGGCCGAAAAACAAGGCGCAAATGCCGTAATTGTTTCGGCCGCCATCGAAAGTGAGCTTGTCGAAATGGAAATGGAAGACCGTATGGAATTCCTGAATGAAATCGGCCTGAAAGAAACCGGCCTCGCGCGTATCATTCGCTCCGGCTACGACCTGCTCCA
>CAKZNA010000107.1 GCA_937129355.1 uncultured Sphingomonadales bacterium
TTGGTGAAAATCGACGGGTCATGTCGCTTCACATTTTCAAGCAACCGTATTGAGGCATAATAGCGCGCACCGGGGCGGATGGTTGGGTAAAGCCGCGGAACGGTTTCGAGGTTATGGTTATAAACGTCCGGGCCCGCCGCAACAATGGCCTCCACTGCGGCTTCGGCTTTATTGCGAAAATCCGGTGTTAGAATCTCAATCGTTGTGCTCGGCGTATTGCGGCGCAGCGCCTCGATCACCTTCACAAACTGGCTCGCGCCGCCATCGGGCAGATCGTCGCGGTCAACCGAGGTTATAACGATATGCTCCAAACCCATCTTTGCGGCTGCAACGGCCGTATGTTCTGGTTCCATCGGATCGACAATTTTGGGCATGCCTGTTTTGACATTACAAAAAGCGCAGGCGCGCGTGCATACATCGCCCAATATCATCACTGTCGCATGCTTCTTCGTCCAGCATTCACCGATATTAGGGCATGCGGCTTCTTCGCATACGGTATTGAGATTCAAGTCACGCATCAATTTGCGCGTCTCGGCAAAGCCTTTGCTAGTCGGCGCTTTGACGCGAATCCAGTCGGGCTTGCGTATACGCGCAGGGCGGTCATCTTTGGTTTCTATGCGTGTGACTTCGTTCATTCGCCCCAGATAGCCACTCGTGACGCCACTTGCCACCCCGAAAATGGATGATAATGATTGCTGCAATCGCAACTCACCGAAAGCACCTTCCATGACCCGATTTCCCAACCTTGTTGATGGTTATCATCGCTTTCGGGAAGGCGACTGGAACAAGGAACGTTCACGATGGGACGAGCTCCGCGAAGGCCAGCATGCCAAAGTAATGGTGATAGCCTGTTCCGACAGCCGCGTTGACCCGGCACAGATATTCGATGTTCCGCCGGGAGAAATCTTCGTGGTGCGTAATGTCGCTGCGTTAGTACCACCATTTGAAACAACACCGGGACGTCACGGCGTGTCAGCGGCGTTGGAATTTGCCGTGCAGTTCCTCAACGTCGAGGAAATTGTCGTGATGGGGCACGGTCTATGTGGTGGCTGTGCAGCGGCACTCAGCAAACAGATGGAGGGAGCCGAGCGCGGTGAAGGCGGATTTATTGCCGACTGGATCAGCTTGCTGGACGAGGCGCAGGCCGAAGTTGCAGCAAAACATGGCACGCAAGGCCGCGAAGCCGCACGTGCAATGGAGATGGCCGCGGTAAAGGTCAGCCTTGCCAATCTGCGCAGCTTTCCATGCGTGCGGGAAAAGGAAGGCGAAGGCAACCTGACCTTGCACGGGTCCTTTTTCGCAATTTCAGATGGTTTATTGCATGTTCTAAATGAAGAAAGCGGCGACTTTGTTCCAGCTGAAGCGTGAGTCTACCGCTGGCTGACAGTAGCCGGTTCCCGAGCCGCATCTTTCCACAATATTAGCTTGCAACCGGATAGCATTTGCTTTGCCTGAGCAGCATCGCGTTCTTCGGTAAAATCCGGTGTGCCCTGTAATGCGCCCATATTGAGTTTCATATCCAGCAATACACATTCCCCCGCCGCAACATCAAAATGATGCGTTCGCGCCGCAGATTCTGAACCCGATGACATCTTGGCCTTGACCGAGTGCTTACCGGGTTCAACTTCGGCCATTAGGAAATATTTCGACCTGATCTGGCTCTCTAGAACTCCATTGACAGCGATGTTCATACCTTGCTGTCCGCCAACGAAGCCCTTGCGCATTACGTAAATCCGCGATTTGTCTGTTGGCGCAGAAAATTGTAGTGCCTCGCTAAGCGCAACGGCATCTCCAACGGCCCCTGATTTATTGCGCATGAAAATAATTGCCACAAATCCAACCACGGGAATCACTAGCAAGATAGCAAGAAGCGGATACGCAAACCCGAGATATAGCCCGACGATGCTCGCCACTACAAAAATCGATATGTTGAGCGGGGTCATTTTCATCAGAAATCTCCGGTGGTTCTAGAGTCTAACGTGTCATCTTCTTATATGTCGTCCGGCTTGGCCGCGTCGCTTCATCGCCTAAGCGTCTAATCTTATCCTCTTCATAGCTTTCAAAGTTGCCTTCAAACCATTCAACATGGCTATCACCTTCAAACGCAAGGATATGCGTAGCAAGCCGATCGAGGAAGAAGCGGTCATGCGAAATGACCACGGCGCAACCAGCAAAGCTTTCTAGCGCTTCTTCAAGCGCCGACAGCGTTTCGACATCGAGATCGTTCGTCGGTTCGTCGAGCAGCAGCGCGTTGCCGACTTCTTTGAGCATTTTGGCCATATGCACGCGGT
>CAKZNA010000108.1 GCA_937129355.1 uncultured Sphingomonadales bacterium
TAGCCTTATAAGCAGAGGAGTTCCTATGCCGCAATTTATTGATCTGTCTATCCCCATCACCAATGACGTAATCTCGGACCCCGAAGTAATGCGCCCGCAAATTACCTACGCAACACATGAAGACACATGGCAGCAAATCGCCATGTTTTTTCCAGGACTTGAAAAGGAAGATTTGCCAGGTGGTGAAGGTTGGGCGGTCGAAAGCATCACGCTCGCCACGCACAACGGCACGCATATGGATGCTCCGTGGCATTATCATTCAACAACCAATGATGGCGCAACCCCTGCCCCATCGATCGATGAGGCACCGCTCGACCTGTTTTTCCGGCCCGGCGTGAAGCTCGACTTTTCGCATAAGCAACATGGCAGTCTTGTAACGGCATCGGAAATTGAGGCGGAACTGGAACGTATTGGCCACGACTTAAAACCGCTTGATATCGTCCTCGTTCAATCGGGCGCGAAATATGGAACCGATAATTTCATTGATCAAGGCTGCGGTATGGGCGCAGAAGCTACGCTATATCTCACTGAGCGCGGTGTGCAGGTCGTTGGCACCGATGCATGGAGCTGGGATGCACCATTCAGTCATACGGCCAAAAGATGGGCAGAAACCAAAGACCCTTCGATAATTTGGGAGGGCCACAAGGCTGGCCGGATTCGGCCATATTATCAGATAGAAAAGTTAGCTAACTTAGACGAAATTCCAGCGACCGGATTCACATTCAGTTGTTTCCCGGTAAAAATCGAACGAGCGAGCGCTGGCTGGATTAGAGCTGTCGCAATTTTGGATTAGCGCGTTTCAGTCAACGCAAAGGGCTGGACCAACCTTTCCGTTTTCGTCAATTGTCGCAAAGCAGCCAAAGGGGCTTGTATTTGCTTCACATTTCCCCGGAGACATGCCCCGTGAATTTTCACCTAACGGCGCCATGCAGCGCGCCACACAGTCAGATTTTTTAGCGCAGATTTTGCCTGCGTCAGAATAGGAAAGCACGCATATATATGACCCCGCCATCCCGTGACGGCCATAATTCCCGCCAATCTTGTCGCATTCAATCGAGTTGGATGAAATATCCGCCGCAGGACTATCTCGGACCAATGTCAGTTTTAACGCCAATTGCCTAACAACGGGATCATCGCCAGCACCATCGGTCACATTTTCATTGTCTCGAATAGGTGTGCAAGAACTTGCCAAGCAAAGTGCCAGACAAAATGCAAAAATCTGATAGGCTTTCCGGTTTCCCGTCACTTATGCTGCTTTAGCGGGATGACGTCGCCATCATTGCTAGCTTCTTCCTGAAGCGTAGTCATTTTGTCATGATCTGCAAAAATTTCTTCAATCTCAATGCGACGTTCAAGAAGCATAGCGGCAATACCAGGTGCCAGACTATCGCCCTCGCCAATCCGGCCTAGTAAGCCAGAAAGATCGCTTATTGAGGCTTCATCGGGTGTACGAAAATACTCCCCGCGCCGGTCAAAATATCCAATTCCACTATTTGCCATATTCGCTTCCAGTCTGTTTCAAGAACGGCCGCAAACCCAAACAAAACGAACACCTGGCATCTTCGAATATTTCGGACCGCAACGAATCGAGTGTAGCAGAAAATTCACGTCACTTTCCAACAAATCTCAATTTGTTGTGGAAAAGCAATAATATTACAGCAATTTACAGCCGCCACAAAATGAAAGTGAATTGCCAGATAGTTTGGGCAAATCATTGGAACAGCAAGAAACTGTTACGACAGGCTATTCCATTTCAAGTATAACGGCATCCACCGCCAGGCTCTCGCCCTCGCCTGCTTCAAGGCTTTTAACCATACCAGCCTTTTCGGCGCGAAGAATATTCTCCATTTTCATGGCTTCTACGACCGCTAGCGGTTGTCCAGCCTCCACCTTATCACCCGCTGCGACATGAATTTTGGTGATAAGTCCAGGCATCGGGCAAAGCAGATATTTGGATAGATCAGGCGGAATTTTCTCGATCATATGATCTGCGAGATGCGCAATATGCGATGGCAGGCAAATGACATCGTGGCTTGCACCGCGCGCTGTCATACGAAAGGCTGTGGCTGTTTTTGCGATTTTTACCGCCAGTTCTTCGCTATCTATTTCCGCTATAATCAAGCTGTCACCGGGTGAATAGGCCATCGACAGGTCCAATTCAGCACCATCGACGGTGATGCCCTCCTCTTCCAATACGACATCATGTTTTTCGCCTGCAACTGTGATCTGCCAGCTTCCCGGCGGATCAAGATCGTTGCCCAACTGCCCGTCAACCTGCCGCGCGCGATCAGAATGGGACGTCGCCACGAAAGCCGCGATACCGGCAAGATTACCGAGTAATTCTGCCGAAGCAGGCGCACCTTCAAAGCCATCGGGATATTCGTCCGCGATGAAGCCAGTTGTCAGTTCGCCGGAGCGAAACCGGTCATGCTGCATAATTGCCGACAGAAAATCGACATTATGACCAAGCCCTTCTAGTTCAAACCGGTCGAGCGCTGCAACTTGTTTATCCGCCGCTTCATCGCGTGTTTCACCCCATGTGATCAGCTTGGCGATCATCGGGTCATAAAACATCGAAACTTCGCCGCCTTCCATGACGCCGTCGTCAACGCGTACGCCATCAACACCATAGATGCCATCGCCTGACCAGCCCGGCACTGTGGGCCGATAGCGAACCAGGCGGCCTGTCGAGGGCAGAAATCCTCGATAAGGGTCTTCGGCATAAACACGGTTTTCAATCGCCCAGCCTTTGATGCCAATATCATCCTGCTTGATGGCCAATTCCTCACCAGCAGCAACGCGGATCATCTGTTCTACCAGATCAACGCCCGTAATGCATTCGGTTACCGGATGCTCCACCTGCAAACGTGTATTCATTTCCAGGAAATAGAAGCTTTCTCCGCTCGGATCTGCACCAGACACGATCAACTCCACTGTTCCCGCGCTATGGTAATCAACGGCCTTGGACAGTGCCACACATTGCTTGCCCATGCTCTCACGCATTTTCGGCGTTACGAAGGGCGAAGGTGCTTCCTCGACTACCTTCTGATGGCGGCGCTGGATCGAGCATTCGCGCTCGTTAAGGTAAATAATGTTGCCATGCTTATCGCCGAGTATCTGGATTTCGATATGGCGCGGGTTTTCAATGAATTTCTCAATAAAAACACGATCATCACCGAAACTATTCAGACCTTCACGCTTGGTGGCTTCAAAACCTTCGCGCACGTCTTTCTCGTTCCAGGCGAGGCGCATCCCCTTTCCGCCGCCGCCGGCAGAGGCTTTAAGAAGTACTGGGTAACCGACACGCTCCGCGGCTTCGAGAGCTTCCTCGCCGGACTGCAAAACACCGGTACCCGGCAAGACCGGCACACCGGCTTCGGTCATGGTGTTCCGCGCCCGAACCTTGTCGCCCATCAACCGCATGTGCTGCGCGCTGGGGCCGATCAAGCTGATCCCGCAGCGCTCGCGGATTTCGGCGAAGTCCGACCGCTCGGATAAGAATCCGTACCCAGGGTGGATCGCATCGGCTCCGGAAAGTTCGGCCGCGGCCAGGATGTTGTGGATACAGAGGTAGCTGGCTGTCGCCGGGCCGGGACCGATGCAGACGGCTTCGTCCGCAAACCGCGTATGGAGCGCATGCTCGTCGACCGTCGAATAGACGGCGACGGTCGCAATCCCAAGTTCGCGACAGGCACGGATCACCCGAAGGGCGATCTCCCCACGGTTGGCTACCAGAACCTTGCGGATCGGCCGGATTGTCACTGCTTGCGCACCCGAAACAGTTTGGCGCCGTATTCGACGGGCTGGGCGTTGTCGACGAGCACCTCTTCGATGATGCAGGGAAACTCCGCCTCAATCTCGTTGAAAAGCTTCATCGCCTCGATGATGCACAGCGTCTGACCCGGTGCAACATCAACGGTCAGAGTGTATTGATAAACATAGCTCGGACCAGTAGCGGCCTCGGCCTCTGGCACATTATTGGTCTTCTGTAACGTGAACAGCTGCTGCGTCTCGGGCAATGTCGTCGCA
>CAKZNA010000109.1 GCA_937129355.1 uncultured Sphingomonadales bacterium
GCGAGCGGCACGGATCACCCGCTGATTACAAGACGGGGGCTCTATGATCTGCTAATCGCCAATAGTCTCGCCCGACCATTGACCGAGCTTGCGCCTGCCTTTGCGGCGTTGATCGCCGATGGTGGGACATTGATCCTCGCGGGGCTGCTGAATAATCAAGCAGAAAAAGTAACCGCCGCCTATGCGCGCGAAGGATTGCGGCTTGTCGAAACTACGGAAAATGGCGACTGGCCAACTTTACGGCTGGAAAAACGCAAACGGTACGGTTGGCGGCGGCCAACGCGATCGAGCGGCCGGACCAGCCAGAAACCGGGCGATACCGGTGAATGGTAAACCGTTAAACCTTATTTGCCGCGTATTTCTGCGTACCGCGCGTGATCACTTCATCTTCTTCAATCAATTCGGCGACTGCAATATCGGAAAGCGTCTCCAGCTGCGCATATAGCGGCGCAAAATCCGTTTCTACCGTTACTTTCAGCAAATCATTCAAATCATCGATCACGAAATAATTCTGCTGAAAATCATCTATCCGATATTCGCTACGCATCACGCGCATCAGGTCAAATTCGATGCGGTTTGGGCTGTCATCCTCCAGCGCAAAAACACTCTCGCCATAGCTCGACACAATGCCAGCACCATAAATGCGGAGCTCACCCGCCTCGCGGATCAGCCCAAATTCAACGGTGTACCAATATAGGCGCGCAAGCTTGTGCAAGGCATCAAAACCCAAGCTGCGCAATCCGCCCTTGCCATAGGCTTGCATATAATCTGCAAACACTGGATCCGCGAGCATCGGCACATGGCCGAAAACATCATGAAAAATATCGGGTTCCTGCAAATAATCTAGCTGCTCTGGCTTGCGGATAAAATTGCCAGCGGGAAACCGCCGGTTTGCAAGGTGATCGAAGAACACTTCGTCGGGGACCAATCCCGGAACGGCAACGACTTGCCAACCCGTTGCAGCCATCAACCGTTCGTTTAGTTCGCGATTGTCAGGAATTCCGGGCTTTTCGAGCCGCAGGACATCCATGCCTTTCAGAAATGCTTCGGCCGCTCTTCCGGGAAGCATTTTGGCCTGCCGGGCGAAAAGCTTGTCCCACATGGCGTG
>CAKZNA010000110.1 GCA_937129355.1 uncultured Sphingomonadales bacterium
GCGAAAAGATGGGTCAGGCGTAAAAGTCAGCTCGCCCGTCGTCTTGCTATATACCCAATCGCCTTCGCCAGGCACGGTGAAGCTAACCACACGCCCCCGTGCGTCTGTGACGATATTTGTTGCGCTTCCAGGTGTGGTGAGGCTTACGCTATCGCGCGCCCATTCTGACGGAGCAAGAGTGTTGTTGTTTGTAGGATTGTTATTTTCGAGCGCACTTGAATCATTGTTCAAAATATTTAGTACTGTGGGTGTTCCTGGTACACCTTCTCGGCTATCATCTACTGCGACTGGCGGCTGAAAATCAGCGCATTCGAAATCGAGTGTATCAAACTGCGAATAGGTGGGGTTATCAAGCCGGATGAGAAACCCGTTATTGGCGGTGCGCCCCATAGAAAAGACACTGCGATCAGGCCAGAATGCCTCAACACCGGATTCGGGTTGGTTGTTATAATTCCTATCACCGATGAGGCTGAATACCTCTGATTGACCACCAACGGTTCCAAAAGCACGGCCCGTGGTTGCATTCGCATCAATCCGAACCCACTGAACATCGCCTGCACAGACGGGGAGGAAAATACGTTCATTATTGGGACCATCGACATCGTTAAACTGGACATGGATATCTGCAGTTACCAGCACACCGCCTGTATCTGTATTGATGTCATAAGTGCCTGCTCTATACAAACGCCACTCAACGAAGACATTATCTTGTCCATTTGCTGTAATGGATGGTCTGCTGCCAGTCGTGGTCCATCTATGATCGATAGTGGATGTAGTAACCACACCGACAATATCAACATTGGTGCTTCCAACTGAACCCGCATTGGTCCAAATGGCGCGCTCACCTTGGCCGCTGCCCACTGTTGTCGGCGCACCAACATTGTTGATAACCAACGGCGGAGCCGCCATCACAGAAGTGCTAGAAGCAATTAGAGAAGCACCGACCAGCCATCTTGTTCTTGCAAGTAATCGTGAAGTCTTCGCACGATTATTTAGTTTTGTTCCAGCTTTATTAAAAGTCTTGGTCACAGCAAACTCCAATTCGAATATAACTTTTTCCGAACTGGTCCAATCGGCCGTTGTGGTTAATTTTGGGTAAAGACGTTGTTTAATTTACATTTATTTGCAAAATTTGATCTTCGGTAATATACATAATGTTACAATTACATTGCCGCATTCTTATGTATTATTCAGGACAGATAATGTTCCCCGCAAGTGTCTAGCCTATGGGCGGCTTACACCTTGCCGATCGGGCTTCTCATTTTCACTGAGTTCCTTCTGCATATGCAAAGTCAACGGCTGCAGTAACTCTGTGTTTCAGCCCGCGTGCCGTTCCCGCTTAAGCAAGCCATATTGGTCTATGGGTTGCTATGGTCGTAGTCGGTGAAATTTGATCTACGCGCAATTGATCTAGCTCTGTGACGACATATGCCTCCGCAACCTCAACCGAACAGCATGCCTTGAATTTTCCAGCTTCCTCGCACTCCCCCCAATGGCTGGCCACTGTCGCTAGCTATTTTATCCCACGGCCGATAAGGTCATAACTGTGCAGATTACCACGGAAATGGCCGCAGAATGGAGCCAGCGATGACCAAGCAATATGATGCGATCATCATCGGTGCCGGCCATAATGGTCTGGTATGTGCATTCTATCTTGCCCGGGCCGGATTGAAGGTACGCATGGTAGAGCGCCGCGATATTGTCGGCGGCGCTGCGGTGACCGAAGAATTTCATCCCGGCTTCCGTAACTCGGTGGCGAGCTATACCGTTAGCCTACTGCAACCAAAAGTCATCGAAGATATGCGGCTGGCCGATCATGGTTACCGCGTGATCGAACGCCCAATATCCAACTTGTTACCACAGGAAGATGGAGGATATTTAAAACTTGGTGGTGGTTTGGAGAAGACGCAGGCCGAATTCCGCAAATTTTCCGAACATGATGCCGATATTCTACCGGAATATTATGATGCCCTGGACCGCGTAGCCGATGTTTTGCGTGATCTGGCGCTTAAAGCGCCACCAAATTTCGGTGACGGAATCGGATCACTAGTCAAAGCCGCTATGCAGGGCCGCGGTCTTGCGAAATTGCCTCTGGACGGCAAACGCGATGTGCTGGATCTCTTCACCAAATCTGCGCGGAGCTTTCTCGATAGCTGGTTTGAAAGCGAAGCGGTGAAGGCCGCCTTCGGATTCGATGCGGTTGTCGGCAACTATGCGTCTCCAGATACGCCGGGTTCGGCATATGTCTTGCTGCATCATGTGTTTGGCGAAGTGAATGGCAATAAAGGTGCGTGGGGCCACTGCGTCGGCGGCATGGGCGCAATCACGCAAATTATGGCCAAAGTTTGCAAAGAGGCGGGCGTCGAGATCAGCCTCGAAAGCCCAGTTGCCAAAGTCATCACCGACGGCAAAAAAGTTTCTGGAGTGCGCCTTGAAAGCGGCGAAGAGATTGCATCTTCCAGAGTGATCGCCAATGTCGGACCAAAGCTGCTCTATGAGCGCATGATTGACGACGGTGATTTGGAGCCGGAATTCAAACGACGCATGAAAGGCTTTACGGCAGGGTCAGGCACTTTCCGCATGAATGTCGCTCTGTCGCGGCTGCCCGAATTTACCTGCCTGCCGGAACCGGGAGAACATCATCAATCCGGCATTATCATCGCGCCAACCCTCGACTATATGGACCGTGCTTTTTTGGATGCGAAGGCCCATGGTTGGTCAAAGAAACCAATCGTCGAGATGCTGATCCCGTCGACGGTTGACGATAGCCTGGCACCACCCGGTCAGCATGTCGCCAGCCTATTTTGCCAGCAGTTTGCTCCCTTGCTGGCCGATGGCCGCGATTGGGATGATGAGGAAACGGCAGCAGCCGATACCATTATCGCCGCGGTGGAAGCACATGCACCGGGCTTTCGCGATTCCATTTTAGGAAGTCAGATATTGAGTCCGAAGGGGCTTGAGCAAAAGTTCGGGTTGATTGGCGGTGATATTATGCACGGTAATATGTCGCTTGATCAACTGTGGGCCGCACGCCCGGTTTTGGGTCATGGCAGCTATCGCGGTCCTCTGGATGGCCTATATATGTGCGGTGCAGGAAGCCACCCCGGCGGCGGCGTCACTGGCGCGCCGGGCCATAATTGCGCACATCAGATTATTTCCGACCGATCATTATTGGGAAAACTCAAACTGGTTTAAAATGAAACTTTTTTGCTCCATTGTCTTGTAATCATGCATTGCATGGGCGCATAGAAAACAGACACACATCCCCTCGAGCATAACGAAAGCGGCAATCAGAAATGAAACTGGCGACATTGAAAAACAACACACGCGACGGACAACTTGTTGTCGTTTCAAAAGATCTGACACGCTATTGCGTCGCGGACAATATTGCGCCGACCTTGCAAGCAGCATTGGACAATTGGGCCGATTCAGCACCGAAACTTGAAGCACTCTACCGCGATGTCGAACATAATGCCGTTCCCTGTGAACGCTTTCATGAACGCGAAGCGCATTCGCCGCTTCCGCGCGCTTACCAATGGGCCGACGGCAGCGCTTATATCAATCATGTTGAGCTCGTCCGTAAAGCGCGCGGGGCAGAAGTGCCGGAAAGCTTCTATTCCGATCCGCTGATGTATCAGGGCGGCAGCGATGCCTTTCTCGGCCCGCGCGATACCATCCCGCTGGGCGATCCGGCATGGGGCTGTGATATGGAGGGCGAGGTTGCGGTTATCACCAACGATGTTGCGGCGGGCGTATCGGACGCAGATGCGGCATCGCATATTAAGCTCATCATGCTGTGCAACGATGTGTCCTTGCGCGGATTGATCCCAGGAGAACTGGCCAAAGGCTTCGGCTTCTTCCAGTCAAAACCGCCCAGCGCCTTTTCACCCGTTTGTGTAACCCCCGACGAATTGGGTGATGCCTGGTCCGGAGATGTCATTCACCTGCCGCTACATGTGGACTATAACGATGCACCGTTTGGGCGAGCGAATGCTGGTGTCGATGCCACATTTAGCCTCGCACAGCTTGTCGCCCATGCCGCAAAAACGCGGCCGTTGAGCGCGGGCACGGTTATCGGTTCGGGCACTGTATCCAACCAAGATGCCGATGGCGGACCCGGCAAGCCATGCAGTGAAGGCGGGCTTGGCTATAGCTGCATCGCCGAAATCCGGATGATCGAGACTATTAACGATGGCGCGGCCAAAACGCCCTTTATGTCGGCAGGCGATACTGTGCGGATGGAAATGCTTGATGCGAACGGCCATTCGATTTTCGGCGCAATCGAACAAGAGGTTGTGGCAGTCTAGAGGGCGTTCAGGCGCTGAAGCGCTTCGGGGTCGTCAATATCCGCCAGCTGATGCGCGGGTAGATCAATCATTTCAGCTTCGGCAAGAAGGTGGCGGGCGCCGATATCGCCATTTAACTGCATAAGTTCGGGGAAATCATCTTTTCCGAAAATTGCAGGCGGGGAAATATGGCCCGCGCCCGACGAGGCGATACGCCCTTTTTTGCCAGCACTTTCAAAACAGCTCAGCATCTCGTGAATATGCTCGAGCGGGACAAGCGGCATGTCGGCAAGGCAGATAAGCAGGCCTTTGGCACTGTGATCGCTCGCCAATTTGGCAGCAAGCGCGAGGGATGTTCCCATGCCGTCGCTAGCATCAGCATTTACTGCAATCTCAAACCCAGCTTGCTTCCAGCCAGTGGCGCAGGCGTGATCTTTCGCAGACGAGATTACAAATTTGTGCCGGAAATTTCCGCCCGCTAACCGGTCGGACATATGCAGTCCAAGCATTTCCCCCTTTAACGGCGCGGTAAGCTTGTCATCCGCCCCGAACCGCCGCGAGCTTCCTGCTGCCAAAATAGCGAGACACAAGTCGGGTGCCTCAGCCATATCGCTCCGCGAAATCATGGTTCTGATATGCCTCGATCACTTGCGCCAATGCGGATAGTGCGAGCGTATCGGGGTCGCGTGCAGAGTGAAACAAGCCAATCGGCGCGTGGATTTTGTCGATCAAACTTTGTGCGATGCCAAGCTCGGTGAGGATGCCTGTCCGGAAGGCATGCGCCTTGCGCCCGCCCATCGCGCCAAAATAGAAATGCGGCTGGGCAAGCGCATGGGCCATCAGTTTCCCTTCCCAATCATGGTCGTGAAACATGAAAATGATCGCCGTCCAAGGATCGCTTATGATTGCGCTTACGTCATTCGGTGTTGTCAGCTTTCCGGCAGCAATGTCGCGCTCGGACATATCACCTGCGAGACGCTCGTCAGGCGTCAGAACGCAAGCCTCCAATCCCATCGATGATGCCTGCGTAGCCAAACTCGCCATCGCCGCGCCATGGCCAATGATGAGTAGTTTGGGAGCGGGCCAATGCCCGATGGTCGCCTCGTTAGTTTCCGCGAACCATTGCGTAGCCTGCCATTCAGCGACGAATTCAGGAGAGGTTGCGTTGTTTGAAACGGCAATGGAAAACGGATTTCGTTGTGTAATCGCCTCTCTGCATTTTGCGACAAAAGAACTGTCGCCGAGCGGCTGAAAATGAATGTCGAGCCCGCCACCGCAGGGCAACTTTATATCGAGATATTCGGAGCCACTTCCAAAGCGTGTTACCCGCGCTGCATCGTCTTTCAGTGCCTCCAAAGCTTCGGCAACTACGGCGGCTTCTATGCAGCCACCGGAGAGCGACCCGACAAAATCACCATCCGCACTCACGCCCATATGTGCACCCGGATCACGCATGGATGATCCTTCAACGGCGAGCACTGTCACCAATATGCATGGCTTTCCGCTTTCAAGTTTTCCGGCGAGGAAATCAAATATGCGGCAGTTATCCACTTGAAGAAACTAACCGAAGGTTATTGCGTCAAGCTGGCAAGATAGGCCGTGATGGCTTTGCGTGCCTCGGGATCATTTACGGCACCTGCTGTCATCGACGTTCCTGCTACTTTGGCTGCCGGATCGGTCATAAAGCTGTCGAGTTCGGCTTCCGTCCAGGTTACACCAGATGCCTTCATCGCATCAGTGAAACCAAAACCTTCTGCTGTCCCTGCCTTGCGACCGATGACACCGTTCAGATTTGGTCCCGGTCCTGCCGCTGCGCCTGCTTCGATCGAATGGCATGCTGCACAGACCGCAAATGCCGCTTTGCCTTGTGACACCAGATCATCCGCCGCTGGCGCTGTGGCCGCTGCCTGTTTCACTCCCGCTGCTGCACCGCCAGGCTCGCTGACAATAATTTGTTCAATCGGTTCTTCCGGAGCCGAACCGCAGCTAACCAAACCCACCGAGGCGGCAAGCAAAACAGGAAGGGCAATGTTACGCATATTCATTCTCCGGTAGGCCTTGTCGTGTCAGGCAAAATGTTTGGCGATGGGAAGTTCGCGAATGCGTTTGCCGGATGCAGCAAAAATCGCGTTGGCAAGCGCAGGTGCCGCAGGCGGCAAACCGGGTTCGCCCGCACCGCCCAGATTATCGGGCGCGCCATTGATGATCTGCACCGCGATATCCGGTGCATCATCCATCCGCATCATCCTATAATCATGAAAATTGCTTTGCTGAACCGCGCCGTCTTTCAGCGTAATCTCGTCATAAAGCGCCGCTGTAAGTCCATAGACAATTCCGCTTTCCATCTGCGCAGAAAGGCCATCGGGGTTCATCGCAAATCCGGCATCAACGCAGCAGAAGACCTTTGTCACGCGCGGCATACCTTTGGTCATATCGACTTCGGCCACCTCGGCCACAATGCTGTTAAACGAACGCACCAGCGCGATTCCGCGGCCATGTCCTTCGGGCAGTTCACTGCCCCATCCGGCCATTTTCGCGGCGCCGTTCAATACGTTTAAATGGCGCGGTGATTTGGCGAGGAGTTCACGGCGAAACTCAACCGGGTCTTTGCCTGCCGCATGGGCGGCTTCATCCACAAAGCTTTCAACGAAAAAGCCGTGCTGGCTATGGCCAACAGAGCGCCATGCACCGAGTTTGAGGGGCCATTCAACTTCGGCATTTCGAACCGACACATTGGGAATATCGTAAAATTCAACAAGCGGGGATTCGGCTGGTTCATCGGTGGAGCAATGGACATTATTCCAACTTGTCAGCTTGCCTTCCTTATCAAGCCCGCCTTTGAAGCGGCTGATATCAGCGGGGCGATAATGGTCATGCGCGGTATCTTCCTCGCGCGACCAGATCAGCTTTACCGGATAGCCCGTTGCTTTTGCCACCCGTGCCGCCTGCGTCACATAGTCTGGTTCCAGACGCCGTCCGAAACCGCCACCCAGAAATGCCGAATGCATCGTCACATCATCATCGCCAACGCCCGCTCCCTCTGCAGCAGCGGAGCGCGCCCAAAGCGGTACCTGCGTTCCCGTCCAGATATCGCATTTGCCATCGCGCACCCAAGCCGTACAGTTCATCGGTTCCATCGTGGCGTGGGCCAGAAACGGCACACGATATTCGGCTTCGACTTTTTTGGCCGCGCCTTCCATAACGCCCAAAACATCACCTTCGCTGGCCTTGCTATCGCCGCCATCATCGCCAGCTTCGTCCAGCGCCTTGCCGAAATTGGCGAACATCTTGTTGCTATTCAGCGCGTCAATGTCGGTTTTTTCATAACTTGTTTTGATGCTGTTCAATGCCTGTTGCGCTTGCCAATATCCATCTGCAACCACGGCGACAAAATCGCCCATATTCAGGATTTGCAAAACACCCGGCATGCCTTTTGCTGTTGCGGCATCCATCGATTTGACGCGGGAACCAACTATTGGCGCAGCCTTTACGGCTGCATATTTTAGCGCCTGTCCCTCGGGCGCGCCGTCAATGCCGAAATTTGCCGTGCCATTCACCTTGGCCGGAATATCCGTCCGCTGCATCGGGCGGCCCATCAGTTTATATTCCTTGCTGGTTTTCAATTTAGGTGCGCGCGGCAATTCTTGCGTAGCTGCTGCCGCTGCAAATTTGGCGAAGGGCTCTGACTTGCCGGATTTGGCATGCGCGAGCATCGATTTATCGGTGGTGATTTCTGCCGCCGGAACGCTCCATTCTGCCGCAGCCGCCGCGACCAGCATTTCCTTCGCAGCCGCACCCGCGATACGCATGCCGTTTTGGCCGGTGGAGCGGACCGAACTGCTGCCGCCGGTTACATAGCCGCCAGCGAGTTTTGAAATTTGGGTGAACAGGCCGTCATAGGTCGGCTCCATGGTTTCTCCGCCCTTAAAACCAGGTGCGGCAAAAACACGTAGCGCATCTTTGGACACATAATTGCCGTCGGCGGGCGCATCCATCACCCGGACTTTTTCCCAATCGGCATCCATTTCATCGGCAAGCATTTGCGCGATGGTGGAATTTGCCCCTTGCCCCATTTCGCAATGCGGGACGATTGCTGTGATGACATTGTCAGCGCCGATCTTGACCCAGCTATTGATAAGCTCCTCACCCTGACCACCAGCCACGATGTCTTTCAGGCTATCAACCGGATTGCCGGGACGCACCGCAACACCGACGACCAACGCACCGCCCGCCGCCACGCCCGCGCCGATAAAGGCGCGCCGTGTCCATTTGCCTTTTTTCTTGGCAGGTTTTTCAACTTCAACGGTGTCATTCATGCCGCCGTCTCCTGCGTAGAGGATTCTTCAATACCGGCGGCCACCTTGATGGCTTTACGTATCCGCCCATACATGCCGCAGCGACACACATTGCCCGCCATGGCCGAATTAATCTGCTCATCGCTTGGCTTTGGATTAGTCTTCAATAGCGCGGTGGCCGACATGATTTGGCCCGATTGGCAATATCCGCATTGCGGGACTTGCTCGCTAATCCAGGCCTGCTGGACTTTGCTCAATGTGCCGTCTTCCGGAGCAATGCCTTCGATAGTCGTGATCGATTTGCCCTCGGCTTGCGAAAGCGGCGTAGAACAAGACCGTATCGGTTTGCCATCCAGATGCATGGTGCAAGCACCGCATTGCGCAATGCCGCAGCCGAATTTCGTGCCCGTCATTTCAAGCTGTTCACGTACCGCCCAAAGGATCGGTGTGGCCGGATCCATATCCAGCTCGACCGGCTTTCCATTCACCTGAAATTTTGTCATTTCAACTCTACTCCCTTGATCGCAGCGTGTAGAAATTCGTGGCATTTTGCAACCCAAAGAAGGTAGGCGCTAGAGATATTGCTGGTGTAGCGGCGTTTCCCGCATTGAATTTGGTATATTGTTTGGACTAGGCCATATGTATTGAAGGTTCTTTGGGAGAGCGGGATTGAACGATTTACCGGACAAGACAGTTCGCAATATCGTTATCATTGGCGGCGGCACGGCGGGTTGGATGACCGCCGCTGCGCTTGCCTGCCGCCTATCAGGGACAGGCTCATCGATCACGCTTGTTGAGTCCACTGAGATCGGAACCGTGGGTGTCGGCGAAGCAACCCTGCCGCAAATCCGCGGATTCAACCAGATGCTCGGCATTGATGAAGCAGAGATGATGGCGAAGACCAGCGCCACCATCAAGCTGGGCATTGAATTTCGCGATTGGGGAAAGCTGGGCGACAGCTATATCCATCCCTTCGGCAATTATGGCGAAGCTATCGGGCCAGCAGAATTTCACCATTGTTGGGTGAGGACGCACGCGTCCGGAAACGCGCAATCATTTGAGGAATATTGCCTGTCAATCATGGCCGCGCGCGCAGGCAAGTTTGCGCTTCCTCCCGACAATCCTTCTTCCGTGCTCGATGCATATACCCACGCCTTCCAATTTGACGCCAGCCTCTATGCGGCTTTTCTGTCCAGCCATGCCAAAGACAATGGCGCGGTTCATGTTGAGGGCAAAGTCGTCGAGGTGGCGACGGACAGCGAAACTGGCTTCATCGTATCGGTGACGCTGGAGACAGGTGAAGAAATATCCGGCGATTTATTTGTCGATTGCTCTGGCTTTCGCGGCATCCTGATCGAACAGGAATTGGAAACGGGCTATGATGACTGGAGCGAATATCTGCCCTGCAACCGCGCCTATGCGGTCCCATGTGAAATCATAGACCCGGTTCGTCCATTCACGCGGGCGACGGCGCGGCACGCTGGCTGGCAATGGCGCATCCCGTTGCAGCACCGGATCGGTAACGGCCATGTATATTGTGACCGCTATATCAGCGATCAGGACGCAGTGGATCAGCTGATGTCAACGCTGGAAGGAAAACCGCTGGCGGACCCGAAGCAGCTATTTTTCAAGACGGGTAAGCGGCGAAATTTGTGGAATAAGAACTGTGTTGCGATCGGGCTTTCAGGAGGCTTCCTTGAGCCGCTGGAATCGACCAGCATAGATTTAATACAAAGCGGGATCGTCAATCTGTTGAACCTGCTTCCCGAAAAGGAATGTGCGGCGGCGGATGCCAATGAATATAACCGCCTGATGGACCGCGAGTATGAAAGGGTACGTGATTTCCTGATGCTGCATTATGTGGCGACCCAGCGCGAGGATGGCGAGCTGTGGCGAGATATGCGCAATATGGACTGGCCAGACAGTTTGAAGCATAAAATTGACGCCTTCAAACACCGCGCCATTGTTCCCGATTATACGCACGGCCTGTTTGCGGCGGCCAGTTGGCTATCCGTTTTTATCGGCCAGAATATTATACCGGAACATTATGATCCGCGAGCGGATTTGATGGCCGATGAAGCGCTTGCGGAAGAGCTTGGCCGCATTGAAAAACATATCGCACAATCGGCGGGCCAAATGACATCGCATGACGTCTTCATTGCCGAATATGGCGCATCTTTTGAGGGTGCGGCGACATGAGTGACGCAGAGCCAATCACCACCATCGCGCTATTTGGGCGGCCTCATGAGCTATGGCCGGCGGCTGCCATTCTTGGCCAGAGCCTGCCCGGTTATATCGGCCTGACAATTGTCGAGGATACTGCCGGTGCGGCGCGGCCGGCCGCGCTGTCTCTGGCGCAAAGCGACGATTTTTTCAGCGCGCTTGATATTGATATTCGCGAGTTGCTTTCGGCTTGTGATGGCATATTCGGCCTTGGGACTGAGCTACAAGGTCTGCCGAGTGAAGGAGCCAGCTTTTTCACCGCACCTTCGGCAGAATTACCGCGCATAGCTGGCGTTCGATTGCACGATATCATGCTGCGCGCCGCCCATTTGCATAGCGACCCCGATCAGCTTGGCTATCTGATGCAGCCGTTTCGTTTCGCGGCAAATGCCGCGCTGGCCGGAAAATTTGCATCGCCCGATATGCCTGCCCTCTCGCCAGCGCGCATATTGGGGCCGACCCTGCAAATCGACCGCGGCAAATATGCGGATTTTCTCAAAAAAAGCTTCCTGCCAAAAGCGGCAAACCTGATATCCGCATTGCCAGTAACGGTGCAGGAAAATGCGCATAATAGCGCGTTAGAAACGGTCAATCTCGACAATGGAGACAGCGTTTCGGCAGACTTGTTCGTGGATGTTTCCGGCGCATTATCCGGGCTGACATCTGGCGAACCGAAAAAGCAGCCGGGCATTTTGCCTTTTGACCGCGTTGTTGGTTGTTTCGATGGCGCGAGCGATAAGGCGGGGCACCATAATCGCCGCTTGCGTGCCATGCCGGGCGGCATTGCGATTGAAACGCCGCTGCGAAACGCAGCGATTTCCGAATTGCTATTTTCATCTGCGGATATGGATGAAGCCGCCCTTGATGGAATGGCAGGCGAAGGCGCGGTTACCGAGACTTTTGACGCCTATTATTCGGCAAAGCCCTGGACCGGAAATCTGCTGCGTCTGGGCAGTGCGTCTGCTTGCCTTGGACCGTATCATTCGGCGGACATGCGATTGCTGCATACGCATGTGAAGCTACTTGCTGCGCATATCTCGGCAGATAAAAATATGGCGATAGAGGCAGAAGAGTTTAACCATCATCAGATGCGCTCGCTGGAAGAGATACGTGATTTCGCATGGCTACCTTTCGTTGCAAACCGGCGCGAAGACGGGCTTTGGAAAGATATGGCAGATGCGCCTCCGCCGGAAAGCCTGCAACTACGCATCGATCAATTTGAGAGCCGCGGAAATTTTGTCGGATATGATTATGAGATTTTTGATTCCCAGAGTTGGACCGAATTGATGATCGGCCTCGGGATTATTCCCCGACGCTTTGATCCGATGGCGCGAAGATTGGATATGCGCCGCGCACAATCCGAACTAAAAAATCTGGCCAGTGAATTTAGCCAGGCGATCGCCAGAATGCCGGAGCATGCCGAATTTATGGCAGAATATTTCGCCGAGAATACCTAGAAATCTAAGCCAGCAATTCTTTCAAGGTTTCCGCTTCTTCCAATTGCGCGGGGGAGAGACGCGAACCGGCCTCAACCAGTTTTTTGCCCTGCACATAATCCTTCATCTTATTCACACAATCCAGCGCGATAACCCGGCCTTCTTTTAGATATACGACGGAAAAGCTGCGCTCGGTCATGTCGCCGCGAATGGCAGTTTGGTCAAAATCGGTGGAAAGGCCAACTGTTTGTAATTTTAGGTCATATTGGTTTGACCAGAACCACGGCACAGCATCATATGGCTGCGCTTCTCCGCAAATATCCGACACAGCAGCCTTCGCCTGATCATTTGCATTTTGTACAGATTCCAGCCTGATGCGGGTATCGCTAGCATAGGAATTTTCATGCGCTGCGCAGTCCCCGATGGCATAGATATGCGGTAGCGATGCCCGGCAGAGTGCATCAACATTCACGCCATTTCCGCCATCTGCTCCGGCGTCGATCAGCGGCTGTACCGACGGGATAACGCCAATGCCGACTATCACCATCTGGGCGGGTATTTCGGATCCATCGACAAAACGGATGCCAGCGACCTTATCATCTTCGCCAAATGCTTCTGCTACATTTTGGTCGAGCAATATTTCGACGCCTTGCGCGCGGTGCTGATCTTCGTAGAAACGCGACAATGGTTCACCAGCGACCCGTGCCAAGACGCGGTCTAATGCTTCCACGAGCCGCACATTCTTGCCCATTTTGCGCAATACGGCAGCCGCTTCGAGCCCGATATAGCCGCCGCCGATGATGGCCACGTCCTGCACGTCGTCTATGCCGGATATCATCGCATCCACATCGTTGCGGGTGCGCACGCTATGGATGCCGTTCAGGCCAAAGCCGGTGAGCGGTAATTGGCGCGGACTAGCTCCTGCTGCCCAGATCAGGTTGCCATATTCTATTTCGTCACCGCCATCAGTAAGGACAGATTTCGCCTCAGGGTCCACCGACACCACACGCGTCGACAGCAGCATCTCAATCTCGCGCTCTGCCCAGAATTTCTCCGGGCGGATCATGATTTTTTCAAATGGTTTATCGCCAGCGAAATATTCTTTCGACAATGGCGGACGTTCGTACGGAAATTCCGGTTCATCGCCAACAATGGCAATTGTGCCGGTAAATTTCTTTTGCCTCAGCATGATGGCGGCTTGCGCACCGCCATGGCCTGCGCCTACTATAACCACATCATATTTCATTATATTGTCGCCATTTAAAATACCACAACGCTGCGGATGCTTTCGCCCGCATGCATCAAGTCAAAGCCTTTGTTGATCTCTTCCAGCGAGAGCGTGTGTGTGATCATCGGATCAATCTCAATCTTCCCATTCACATACCAGTCCACGATTCTAGGAACATCCGTCCGCCCGCGCGCACCGCCAAATGCACTGCCTTTCCAAACGCGCCCGGTTACCAACTGGAATGGCCGTGTCGATATTTCCTTACCGGCTTCGGCAACGCCTATGACAATGCTCTCTCCCCAACCGCGATGGCATGCTTCCAGCGCTTGTCGCATAACATTGGTATTGCCGGTGCAGTCAAAAGTATAGTCGGCACCGCCATCCGTCAGCGCGACAAGGTGCTCGACAATATCGCCGCCGATTTTCGTCGGATTAACAAAATCGGTCATCCCGAATTTGCGGCCCCATTCTTCCTTGCTGTCATTGATATCAACGCCAATAATTTTGTCGGCGCCAACCATCCTGCATCCTTGCAGGATATTGAGGCCGATACCGCCAAGGCCAAAGACAATGACATTCGATCCCGGCTCGACCTGCGCCGTATTGATCACTGCGCCGACGCCGGTTGTCACGCCGCAGCCGACATAACAACTGGATTGGAATGGTGCGTCGGTGCGGATTTTTGCGACCGCAATCTCGGGCACCACGATGAAATTGGAGAATGTGGAGCAACCCATATAGTGATAAAGCGTTTCGCCCTTATATGACATTCTGCTGGTGCCATCGGGCATCAACCCTTGCCCCTGTGTTGCGCGGATGGCGGTGCAAAGGTTGGTTTTGCCGGAAAGGCAGCTTTTGCACTGCCGGCATTCCGGTGTGTAGAGCGGAATGACATGATCGTCCGGAGAAACCGATGTAACGCCCGCCCCCACTTCACGCACAATACCAGCCCCCTCGTGACCAAGCACGCTTGGAAATTTCCCTTCGCTGTCCAGGCCGTCAAGCGTGTAGGCATCGGTATGGCAAATCCCCGTCGCCATAATCTCGACTAACACTTCGCCAGCCTTTGGTCCTTCAAGATCAAGCTCTACAATTTCGAGCGGCTTTTTCGCTTCAAATGCGACTGCGGCGCGGGTCTTCATGGATTGGCTTCCTTCTGATTAATTACGGTGCGTTATCGCGCATAAGCCATCGGCGCGGCAAGTATCAACCACTTCCCGCCATCCGAACGGTGTCTTGGCTCACGACACTAGGAATTTCGAAGTTTAGATTCGCTTCCTGCCACAATGCAGTTTTCGTAAAACAGAAAGTTGGAGGTGCACGCAGTTCATGCACTACAGTTCTCTGTGGCACCTTTCCCTGTTATTAGGGAATTAACAGGGAAAACTGCTCATTTTGATGCTAAAACAGGCGATTTGTAGTGATTTCAAATAGGTACGATTGAGAATAAGCGCGCAATTACCGTTGCTTGCGTCCGTTAGAAAACCGTTTCCCTGTTAATCGACGGAACAGGGAATTATTCCCCCTGAACAGGGTGTTTAATCGACATTATCAGGGAGCTTAATCGAAATAACAGGGATGTTTGTAATAGCTTACTACCGTTACGAGTTATCAACAGATCAGTATAGCCATAGCTAGATAAGAACAAAAGGGCCTGCTATGTTCCCCTTATGAACATTGAAGAACCAATCGCAGATCGATCGTTAGGTCGACGCCTTGAAGTTAGTTACATGGAAATCGGAAAGCTGATTCCCGATCCGCGTAACGCGCGGACGCATTCCAAAAGCAGGTCACCCAAATCGCACAGTCAATCAGCGCATTTGGTTTCACCAATCCTATACTTGCCGATCCTGAGGGCAACATCATTGCAGGCCACGGCCGTCTGCGCGCCGCCAAGGAACTAAACCTTTCCGAGGTTCCGGTCATCGTGCTTGAGGGCCTTAGCGAAACGCAGAAGAAAGCGCTGCGTCTTGCTGACAATAAGATTGCGCTTAATGCAGGTTGGGACATGGAGGTGCTCAAACTAGAGCTGGCCGATCTCTCGTTGCCCGAAGTAGAAATCGATCTGGGGCTGACCGGGTTCAGCACTGGGGAGATCGATGTAGTTCTCGCTGATAGCGAGGATCCGAACGATGAAGTTATCCCTGCTGTTCCTGAAACCCTGCGCGTGCAGTCCGGTGATATATGGCAGCTTGGCGAGCACAGGGTTGCCTGTGGCGATGGACGCAATGCCGCATTCTTACAAAATGTAGTTGGTGTGGGTGCCTCAATTGACTGTGCGTTCCTTGACCCCCCGTACAACGTGAAGATCAACGGCCACGCAAATGCCAAGGGGCGTCACCGCGAGTTTGCAATGGCATCTGGTGAAATGAACGAGGTTGAGTTCAGAACATTCCTTACCGATACCCTAGGCGCCTGCGCAAAGGTATCACGCGGTGGTGCGATCCATTTTATCTGCATGGACTGGCGTCATATGGATGATGTGACCGCTTCGGTCGATAATATCTACGGTGATCTGCTTAACATATGTGTCTGGAACAAAAGCAATGCCGGGATGGGATCGCTATACAGGTCCAAGCACGAGATGGTGTTCGTCTACCGCGTCGGCGATGCACCGCACATCAACAACGTTGAGCTTGGCAAGCATGGCC
>CAKZNA010000111.1 GCA_937129355.1 uncultured Sphingomonadales bacterium
ACCTATGGCCATGCCCGCGAATGGTATCATCAACGCAATATATTCTATTGGCATATTTGTTCTTTCAGTTTGCTGGACTATTAAGGGCCTCAATTTCGGCGCTCAGTCGGTGCGTATCATCGACGACAATCTTTTCGACATTGCCAAGGCGGTCTTTTATCGAACCAAGCTCTGCGCGCAGTTCTGCATTTTCGTTGGTGAGCAGTTTTATACGCTCGACAGCTTCTTTGTCGGTTTTTGGGTGAACTGCCTGTCCCCAGCTCCCTTCAAGCGGATAGCCATTTTTTATTCGCATCCAGGTGGTCACGATCCATCCTGTAGTAATAGCAACACCGACGATAGCGATCGTGGGGGCGAGTGCTGAGATGAGAGATATTTTTTCCGGATCCATTATATTGTTCCTCCCCATTTGCGCGTTAACGCAGATTTTCAATTTCGTCTGACAGTCTGCTCGACTTGTCGGTGGCTATGCGTTCCAGAACAGCGATACGTTCTTCCAAATGGCCGATTTTGTTGTTCAATCCTTCGTTGTCGGATGTGAGCAATTCGATTTTCCGGCCTGCTTCTGGATCAGTTTTTGCAGTCTTCCCGCCCCACTCATCCTCCAATGGATAGCCATGTTTGGCCCGGATCCAGTTGTTTAATATCCAACCGCCGGTGCACACCATTACAATAGCGATAATAAAACCCGGTCCGCCCCAACTCATTTGTTGTTCCGCCCGGTATCGCGGCGTGCCGGAAATTTGAGTTTCGGTTCAGCGCGGAAATCCACACCCCAATTTTCAATGTCGCGCTGACGTTTCTTTTTTGCCAAGTGGCGGTAGCCGAACCAGCCAACCAAGCCGATGATTATCAATGTCCACATTTGGTTTTCCTCCGGTTAGAGCGTTGTTTAACGCAGGCTTTCAATTTCATCTGCCAGCACTTTGTTATTGCTGGTATAATACATTTCTATGTCGGCAAGGCGATGATCAATCGCGCGAAAACGCTGCCGAATATCTTTGCTGGTGCGGGCAGGGGATTGCCGGACACCTTGCCAGAATTTTTGGTCTTGCTCGCCAGTGTAGAGATGGATCGGTTTCTTGTCGGCGATCCATGCGGCACCCAAATAGGCAATTAATGTCCAGGGGAATCCACCCATCAGGGTCAAGCCAACAGCTCCTAGGCGAACCCACATCGCATTGACGCCGGTATAGTCGGCTATGCCAGCGCATACGCCCTTCCACTTGGAATTTTGTTTATCGAGATAGAATTTTGTGTGTGTGCTGCCCATCTCAACTATCCTTTTCCAGTTTGCGTGTACTTTCGCTTAAAAATTCTTCGACATATTCACTGTTTTCATGATCCAAGCGTGCCGGCTTCCAATTCGGATTGTCTTGTCCAACCAAGCGTTCGGCGGTTTCAAGGCGCGCTTCCAGACGGTTTGCCAATTCGTGCATCTCGCTGAGCATCCGCTCATCATCATTGGTGAGCGTGGCGGCGGTTTTCCACTTTGTTACATGATGCAGGATCAGCCATGGCAGGCCTATAAACAATATTCCCATTACCACCGGTACGATAATCAACTCGGAATCCATCGGCTCAACCTTTCTTTTTCATTTCTTTTTTCATGGCTTCTAGCTCTTCATCAACCTTGTCGATTGATTCTAGCGCTGCAATTTCATCACCGAGCGTCTTAGGTTCGTCGGTTCCTATGGCCAGCGCATCGGCGTGGCCTTCGGTCATATCAACCCGCTTTTCGAGCACATCAAAGCGAGAGAATGCCTCGCGAACTTTGTCACCATTATACATGGTGCGCAGTTTGACACGGTTTTCGGCGCTTTCGAGACGGGTCATCAACCCGTTCTGGCGACTGCGTGCATCGGCGAGCTTCTTCTGGAGCTTTTGAATGTCTTTTTCCGACGCTTTTAATGCATCATTCAAAACATCAACCTCGGCTTTCAACTGCTCTGACATTTCGGTTGCCTTACGCTTCTCAACCAATGCCGCTTTTGCGAGATCATCACGATCTTTCGAAAGGGCGAGTTGGGCCTTTTCGGTCCAATCAAGCTCAAGCGTCTCCAGCTTGTTAATATGGCGGCGTAATTCTTTTTGGTCCGCGATAGTGCGCGCGGCTGAAGCGCGAACCTCTACCAGTGTTTCTTCCATTTCCAGAATGATCATACGGATCATTTTTGCCGGATCTTCCGATTGATCCAGAAGGTCGGTTACGTTGGCTGCTATAATGTCACGAGTTCGTGAAAATATTCCCATTGGGATACTCCGCTTGATGAGAGGGAAGGGTTGAGAAAAAACGGCGACCGGGTAGCTTCCTTTTGCGGGGGAGCTGGGGGGTGAGGAATCACCCGGTCGCTGGCCACCAGTTTCAGGCAAGGTAGCCGAAAACCGGTGGTTGTGTAGAGAGGGTTGGTTCATATTTTTCCTGTGCTGTAGGCGCATCTGCATCTGAATGTGCAAGTGCGGGCGCATAGCAGGCCAAAACCACGGCAAGGGGAGCGAAGATGACAGTTGCCATTCTTGCTACATGAGCCTTGAGGGAGAGTTGGGAGAGGGTCATTTCCGTGTCCTTTGTTCCTGTTACGCGCCCTATCTTGTGGGCTTACAAACTACACTGCAGGAGATGTGCCAATTTTGGAAAGTGGCTGAATCGCAACATATTTCTAATAAAATTGTCATTAAGGTGTAGTAATTATTGCCAACAGGTGGTGAAATATGCCAAATGATCGGCATGGAACGCGAAAGTCAGTTTATTGGCCAGTCTTCGGCTTTTTTGGATGCCGTCGAACGAGCCAGCCGTGCTGCACCTTTAAACAGGCCCGTACTTGTTATCGGAGAGCGCGGTACGGGGAAGGAGCTAATAGCAGAACGGCTTCACCGTCTAAGTAGTAGGTGGGATGGCCCGCTCATTACCATGAACTGCGCTGCTCTGCCGGAAACGCTTATTGAAGCGGAATTGTTTGGACATGAAGCCGGTGCATTTACCGGAGCGACCAAGGCGCGCGAAGGGCGTTTTGAAGAAGCTGACGGCGGTACTCTATTCCTTGATGAACTGGGTACTTTAAGCATGGCGGCACAGGAAAGGCTTTTGAGAG
>CAKZNA010000112.1 GCA_937129355.1 uncultured Sphingomonadales bacterium
AGCCAGCGCATCGCATCCGCCAACGCGGTTTCGGCGCCGTCACTGCCCAAAAGATCTGCCGCGCGCTGGACATCTTCGCGAATTCGAACGGCCCCCTGCATCGCCCGTCGCTTTGTGTCCAGTTCCGCATCTTCCCCCTGTTGCGGATCAAGCGCATCCAGTTCGGCAACGGCATGGCGCAGAAACTCTTCTTCGCCCCGGATCGCATCGATCGCGTTTTTTGTGTCAGCGACGGCCTTCTGCGCCGCGTTCAACGCCACCCAAGCGGTGCGTGTAGATTTTCGCGGCGCAGCAAGCTGACCGAAGTCGTCAAGAAGAGTGCGATGGCCGCGCGGATCCAGCAGCCCCCGGTCATCATGCTGGCCGTGAATTTCAACCAGATGCGTACCTATCTCGCGCAGCAATGCGGCAGAACAGGGTTGGTCATTGATAAAGGCTTTGGAACCGCCATCGGCTTTAAGCGATCGCCGGATGAGCAGAGGTTCACCAATGCCTTGCTCAATGTCATTATCCTCAAGCAGCAGGGCAAGCTTGCTACCGCCAGCCGGTTCATCAAAACTGGCGGTCACCTGCGCTTTATCCGATCCGCTGCGCACCAAACCGCTATCGGCCCGCGCACCTAGCGCTAGCCCTAGCGAATCCAGCAATATCGATTTGCCCGCGCCTGTTTCTCCGGTGAGCACGCCAAGGCCACCCGCAAAATCGAGATCAAGCGCCTCGATGAGTACAATATCGCGAATCGACAGGCCCGTTAGCATGCTACTTCCCTAGCACGTCATCCCAGCGAAAGCTGGGATCTCATGCAAAATAGCATTTCGGTTCTGTGGGAGATTCCAGCTTCCGCTGGAATGACGGTTTGATCTGCGTTCCGCGCTTCCGCGCATCAGGCGGATGGCGCCTTTTTCTGCATCAGCTTGTAAGCGCGCTCATACCATTCGTTACCCGGATAGTTTGCGCCCAATACAGCGGCTGCTTTCTTGGCTTCTTCGGGAACGCCCATCGCAAGGTAGCTCTCGGTAAGACGGAACAAAGCCTCCGGCGTATGCGTGGTAGTATCGAACTTGTCGACCACTTCGCGGAAACGCAGGGCAGATGCGAGCCATAGAGACCGGCGCTGATAAAAGCGGCCGATTTCCATCTCTTTACCGGCCAGATGGTCGTTCAACAGATCAAGCTTCAATGTCGCATCGGCGGCATAGCGGCTCGTTGGATAACGACGCCTTACTTCGCCCAGAGCGGCCAGCGCCTGCTGCGTTACCTTTTGGTCGCGCGACACGTCGCTAATCTGCTCATAATAGGAAAGCCCGATCAGATAATAGGCATAAGGCGCGTCTTTATTGCCGGGGTGAATTGCAAGAAAGCGGCGGGCCGATTGAATTGATTCGTTATATTTTCCGCCCATATAATAGCTGAATGCACTCATCAGCTGCGCACGGCGGGCCCATGGCGAATAGGGGTGCTGACGCTCGACCTCATCAAACAACGCCGCTGCGATGGGATATTGCTTGCGCTCTAGACGGTCATTTGCGGCGATATAGAGCGTATTGACGTCGCGCGCGACATAGCGGGTATCGCCGCCTTTATCGCCGCCGCCGCCAAGGGCCGCGCAAGATGAAAGAGCAAGCGTTGACAGCCCAAGAGCAAGTGATGCGAAAATTTTTCTGTTCATGAAGGAAGTCCTTAATTGCCTTTGCGCTCGCCGCCAAGGGACTTTCGCCGATTTATAAACTACCCGGCTCTGTTCCAATTTGCGGCTTTACCCAAGCTGAACCAATCGCGGCCTAATTTCGCGGATTCACAAGAAATATAACATAGCCTTTGAAATCGGCGTTTTCGGCCAGACCCGGTGGAGGCGACCATTCGCCGCCTTGTACAAGGCCAATGCGAAACGGTATATCCAGCTGGTCCAGCTTTTTCAGATATTCCTGATAGCCCGGAATGGTTTTTCGGCCCTGATATGTTTGCAGCACAATTTCGTCGACTGTTCCGGCAAGTGCCTGCAACCCTTGTGGATCGCCATTCGCGCTCCAGTCCAGCAGGCCGGTTATGCTCAGTTTTAGTCGGGGCGGAAGGCGGCGGCGTAGGTCGCGAAGAAAATCCGCATAATCCTCCAACCCCCGCGTATCGGCATCGAAATCAATTTGCAGCCCGACAAGACGGTTCTTACCTCGCCAGCGCAGCAAGCTATCCATCAATTGCGTGTATGTAGTATCATTCCACTCGAGCGTTTCGACGCGAACCACCATCCAGATATCGGCATGGGTGACTTTTGGTGTTGCCGGACGCAGCGATGTCAAACTCTGCTCTCCGTCTGCTCTCACCTCGCCTTCGAGAATATAGACCGTCTTGGCATTTTCCAGCACGGCTTGCGGCTTTACCCCCGCCCACAACCAGAATGCTTCATAATCCGCAGCAACAACCGGCTTTGCTTCTGGCGCCTCCGCTGGCTTACATCCGGCCAATCCAGTCAGCGCGGCAAACACAAACAGACAAGAGAAATACCGCCAGAGCCTCACCAGTAATATTTCAGCTTCTTCGCCCATTTTGAACCCGGATAGCTGCGTTTCAGCCGCTGAAACCAAGCTTTGCGCTGTGGTTGCTTAACGGCTTTTCCGCCGCAGCTATTGCTGCCGCTGGTCGCATAGCAGCGGATGGCGCGATAAAGCGCATAGGCCTTTTCATCTGCCTTCGCCCGTGGATCGGCGATAATATCCGTATAGATTTTCTGCCGCGGCATTGCTGCTCCCGGGAATTGCGGTTTTGTACTACCCAATGCCGGTAATTTGGGTTTGTCGTCACGCGCATAGCGCGGCCAATATGACGTGTTAAAATAGTCGAACCCGTTTTCCAGCCAGAAGTCACCAAGGCAAAGCCGCGCGGCATTATTTTTTGGCGCGCGGGATAATGTTTGTGCGGTTTGACGGAGTGTGGGGCAATCATATTCTCCTTTTTGTGCGCCTGACCCGAAGCGACCAACCGGAATTTCTTTCTGGGAGCCCAGCCGCCAAAGACCAGCATCGCTATTCGCATTTGCCGGGATATTTTCCTGGTCTCGCAGGAAGGCCGCATAATTGCCGCGCGACAGGTTGTTATAAAGCAATGTGAACAGCGCTAGATCGGTTTCATCCTTGGGGCGTGTGCTATCCCCCACAACGCTTCGCAGCACTTTGGGGCCAGCAACTTGCTGGATAAGAATTTTACGGATAGCTGGCTCTTTGATCGGCGATGATTTTTCGAATATCTTGTCGATCTGCCCCGCCTGCTCATAGAAAACAGCAAGGCCAAGCTCCGCTGCCGGTCGTTGATAGAGCGACTTTGTCCCGCCCAGTACTTCTCGCCAGAACCCGCCTTCATTGCGGTCACCCAGCATTTGTAAGGCTGCCCCGCGAAGCGCTTGCCGCGAGAATTGCAGATAGCTGAAATTTTCCTGCCGCGCGGCATCGGGGATTAGTTTGAGCACTTTTTTGGCGTTGCCCTGTACGTAGAAAGCATGATTGGCGAGCAAGAATTGGAATAGCTCTGGATGATTGGCGAATTTGCCGCGCTGTTCTTCGAGTTCAGCCAGCGTGATGGGCTTTCGGTCGTCCCAGCTGACATCGCGCATCAACATCAGATCGACGGTCGCCAGCAACAATGGCTGCGTCACTTTCAACCGTGCGCCCTTGTCTAGAAGCAGCTTGGTATCGATTTCTTCTGCAATATCCGCAACATTCCAGCCAGGACTGCGATCCAGCAAATCCTGATATTGTGCGGCAAGCCGGTCAAGGTCATTGCTGAGCCAGAACACCCTTCTGGTCAGACCGCGTGCCGAAGCGGCATAACGCCCTTTGGGGTAGCGTTTGACATAACTTGAAAACTCCGCGCTTGCTTTTTCCAGCGCGGATTTATTGACTGCATCGGCCCCTTTAAAATCTCCCCATTTGCCAAAGCTACCCTCTTGTGCTGCGTTTAACTGCACGCGCGCGGTCATGTAAGCCGCGGTTTCTTTCAGCCATTTGTCTTTGCTGGATTTCAAAGACGTGAAACTTTGCGCGGCGCTGGCGAACTCACCGCCGTAAAAATCCGATGCGCCACGAAGATAGGTCACATATTCATTCGCGGCTTTGCTGCTCAGCTTTAATCCGCCCAGTACGCTATCGGCATTGCTCATAATCTCCGTCAGGTCTTTGGGAGGACGGCCCCAGTAATCCTTGCCCTCGCACACATCTTTGATGAATTCGCGCATTTCGGTCAGCGTCTTGCGATCACCTGCCGAAACCGAGCGGTTGGCCGCAATGGCGGCATTGAATGCTTTGCTTCCTGACGGGAAGCTAACGCAGCGTGTACCGAGATATTTATTATCGCTGCCTTTGAGCGGGACTTGCGGATAGAATGCCTTGCGCATCAATCCCCAATTGAAATAATTGCGCGCATAGGTTCTGTCCCAGCCAAGCTCTGGATAGGTAGCGCTCTGGCTGCGAAGTTTGCCATCTTGCAGCATCAGGAGCAAGTTGGCGCGGGTATCATTGCCGGGGGCGATCACCGCCGAGCTAGCACAGCGTAAATCGCGATTGTAGAGATTCCAATCGGGATAACAGGTACTGTCTGCACTCGCTTTCGCGGGCGATGCCAACAAAACCGTCACCAGAATCAGGCCAATCAAACTAACGAAACGCAGCATTTTTACTCCCCCAAAATGCAAATTCAGAATCGACCCGTAAACAATGTCGTCTGCATAGGAGATTAAGACAAGCGGAATTTTGACAAAAAAAGGGGCCGCGCAAAGCAGCCCCTTTCCTTGTTTCTTGTATTTCAAACGATCAGTCGTTGGTGAGGAAGTCCGGCAGTCCAGCGTCACCGCCGTCTTTGCCGCCTTTGTCTCCGCCCTT
The DNA here is from genome assembly GCA_937129355.1 of uncultured Sphingomonadales bacterium. Taxonomy (GTDB): domain Bacteria; phylum Pseudomonadota; class Alphaproteobacteria; order Sphingomonadales; family Sphingomonadaceae; genus Sphingorhabdus_B. The sequence goes on from CAKZNA010000112.1 coordinate 4,869, forward strand.
ATCACCACCATCACGGCGGTCATCGTTGCGGTTGCCGCGACCACGGCGTCCGCCGCCTTCGCCGCCACCGCGACCACGACGTGGTCCGCGATCACCGCGCGGTTCGCGCGGTGGACGTGTGTCTTCCAGCTCTTCACCGGTTTCCTGATCAACAACGCGCATCGACAGGCGTACCTTGCCGCGCGGATCGATTTCGAGAACCTTGACCTTCACTTCCTGACCTTCGGAAAGCTCGTCGGCAACTTTTTCGACGCGCTCATTTTTGATTTCCGAAACGTGGACCAGTCCGTCTTTGCCGCCCATGAAATTCACGAACGCGCCAAAGTCGACGAGATTGACGACTTTACCATTGTAGATTTTGCCAACTTCGGCTTCTTCCACAATGCCTTCAATCCATGCTTTTGCTGCATCGATCTGAGCGCCGTCAGAAGACGAGATTTTGATCAGACCTTCATCGTCGATATCCACTTTCGCGCCGGTTTCGGCAACGATTTCGCGGATCACTTTACCACCGGTTCCGATGATATCGCGGATCTTCGCTTTGTCGATCTGCATCGTTTCGATGCGCGGTGCATGTGCAGACATTTCCGTCCGCGAAGTGCCAAGCGCCTTGGTCATTTCACCAAGGATATGCGCGCGGCCTTCTTTCGCCTGCGTCAAAGCAGCTTTGAAGATTTCCTCGGTAATACCGGCAATCTTGATATCCATCTGCATCGTGGTGATGCCTTTTTCGGAACCTGCGACTTTAAAGTCCATATCGCCCAAGTGATCTTCATCACCCAGGATATCGGAAAGAACCGCAAAATCCTTACCTTCAAGGATAAGGCCCATCGCGATGCCCGAAACCGGACGTTCGATCGGAACACCGGCATCCATCATCGACAGACAGCCGCCGCAGATCGTTGCCATCGAAGACGAACCGTTAGATTCGGTAATGTCAGACAAGATACGGATCGTGTAAGGGAAATCATCTTGCGTAGGCAGCACAGGGTGCAACGCACGCCATGCAAGCTTACCATGACCAATTTCCCGGCGTCCCGGCATGCCAAAGCGGCCAACTTCACCGACAGAATATGGCGGGAAGTTATAGTGCAGCATGAAATTGGTATATGTCAGGCCGTTCAGGCCGTCGATCATCTGCTCTGCGTCTTTGGTGCCCAAAGTGGTGGTGCAGATCGCCTGCGTTTCACCGCGGGTGAATAGCGCCGAACCGTGGGTACGCGGCAGGAAGCCAACGATGCTTTCAATCTGACGCACTTCGTTGGTCTTACGGCCATCAATACGCTGTCCGTCTTTCAGGATAGCACCGCGAACAATTTCCGCTTCCAGCTTCTTCATGACCTTACCAGCGGTCATCTGTGTCTGACCGTCTTGGTCGGCATAATGCTCTTTGGCTTTCGCACGAGCTTCATTCAAAGCATCCGAACGTTTGGATTTGTCGGTGATCTTATAAGCTTTCTCGATATCTTTGCCGATCAGCTTTTTCAGATCTTTCTTCATATCGCCGGTATTGTCCGACAGATCGATTTCCCAAGGGTCTTTCGCAGCTTGCTCAGCAAGGTCGATAATGCCGCCAACAACTTTCTTGATCTCTTCATGCGCGAACAAAACGCCGCCGAGCATAACTTCTTCCGAAAGTTCTTTCGCTTCGGACTCGACCATCATCACAGCATCGCCAGTTGCGGCAACGACTAGATCCAGATCGCCTTCTTCAACATCGGCCATTGATGGGTTCAGGCTATATTCGCCGTCTTTATAACCAACACGCGCAGCGCCGATTGGGCCCATGAATGGAACGCCGGAAATTGTAAGCGCCGCAGAAGCAGCAACCATCGCAACCATATCCGGTTCGGTTTCGCCATCGTAGCTAAGCACCTGACAGATCACGTTGACTTCATTGTAGAAGCCTTCGGGGAAAAGCGGGCGAAGCGGACGATCGATCAAACGGCTCGTCAGTGTTTCCTTTTCGGTTGCACCGCGCTCACGTTTAAAAAAGCCGCCCGGGATACGGCCGGCTGCCGAGAATTTTTCCTGATAATGTACGGTCAGCGGGAAGAAATCCTGGCCTTCACGTACAGACTTTGCCGCGGTAACCGCGCAAAGCACAACTGTTTCGCCAAGGGTCGCGAGAACCGCGCCATCGGCCTGACGGGCAATCTGCCCGGTTTCCAGAGTGAGGGTTTTTCCGCCCCATTCCATCTCTACTTTTTTTACATCAAACATATATTTTCCTTGTGTCCCGCCTGCCGTATGCAGCGCGGGGCCTTCTTGGTTTGCAAGAATACCGTCTTGCGGCGGTCGGGGCTTTTGGTTTGCCCCTATGGCGATCCACCGAAATGCGGATGCGCCCCTATTTTTATTTTGTCATCCCCGACTTGATCGGGGATCCATGATCCGTCGCCTTCGTGTGAAACTGCCGGCTCAGGCCGTGGATCCCCGCTTTCGCGGGGATGACCAAATACGTAAACGGCCCGCAAATGCGGGCCGAACGATTGGTATTATTTACGCAGACCAAGTTTCTTGATCAGCGCCTCATAACGCTCGCTATCGGTGCTATTCAGATAGTCGAGAAGCGAGCGACGCTTATTCACCATCTGCAGCAAACCGCGGCGTGAGTGATTGTCTTTATTGTTGCTTTTAAAGTGATCGGTCAGATTGTTGATCCGTGTGGTCAAAATCGCAACCTGTACTTCGGGGGAACCGGTGTCACCTTTTTCGCGGCCATGTTCCTTGATAAGCTTTGCTTTTTTTTCAGCAGTAATAGTCATTTTTTTCCTTCGAACATCGAGTATCAAAAATTAAAACCACGAATGACTTTCAGCGTTCCCGCCTCGGCCTCTACCAATGCTACGGGCTGCATTTCTGCGTCCCGCGCCAAGTAGCTACCATCATCCGCGCTAATCCCGGTTAGAATACTGCCCTGACGGACGGCTCCTGCTGCTTCCGGGGAGAGATCAAGAGCCGGGATGTCGACCAGCCCTGCCTCCAGCGGCAAGATAATATTCTTTTCGGGCGCGCCTTTACCGTATTCATTGAGTTTGTCCAGCGAAATCGCGCTTTCCAGCGTGAACGGCCCCGCCTTTGTCCGGCGCAGCATGGTGACATGGCCAACGGTGCCGAGCGCACGGGATATGTCGCGCGCAAGGCTGCGGATATAGGTGCCTTTGGAAACATGGGCGGAAAGGGTGATGCTTGCACAAGTCCCGTTCGTGTCGAGCGTAGTCGAGACACCAGTCGCATCGGCCTCTCGACTTCGCTCGAGGCGAACGGAGAGGGAGTGAATGGTCACCCCGCGCGCCTTCATCTCGACCGCTTCCCCTGCCCGCGCCAGATCATAGGCGCGTTTGCCATCTATTTTGATCGCAGAAAATGCTGGCGGAATTTGTTCTATGCTGCCGGTAAATTGCGGTAGTATCTCTTCAAGGTGCTCTTTGCCTAGCAGTGGGCGTGCTGCCAACAAAGCCATTACTTTATGTGCAGCCGGATCTTCCGCATCAGGAAGCTCTTCTGAAGCAGGGGCAACGGTTAGTGTTTCTTGGTAATAGGTGTTGTTCAGTACCAATTGGCTGCAACCATCTTGGTGGCTGGTTGGGATTGCCAATTCATACTGCGTTTGTGGCTCAAGTGTATCTGTTAGCGCAAACAAGGAGCTGACATGGTACTGAGTACTGACATCGGCAAGCTCCGTTTTGAAAAATACGGCGTACTTTTTCAAATGGGCTAACAATGTTTCGAGCACATCCCGCTTCACCACCACTAAAAAAGAGTCTGCGGCGTTCTGCAAAATATAGAAATTGGCAATGATGCGCCCCTTTGGTGTACACACAGCGCCGAATACACTGGTTTGTTCGTTAACCAGCTTCAAGTCAGCTGTGGTCTGACCTTGTAGCAATTTAACGCTGTCAGGACCTTGGACAGAAATCACACCTAGGTCTTGGCTATGACCGTAGCTGGTAGCAGGAAGTGTTTCACTGAGAAGCTGCTGGAGCTGCATAAAGACCTCAAAAACCGATAAATGAATTGTTTTAATTATGTGGGGCAAGATTGAGTGAAATCAATGCATCCAGAGCGCAAATCCACCCTCTATGCAAAAAGTGCGTCAAATTGATGCATTTTGTCTTGGACTGATACGTAAAAAGCAGATTACTGATCAGCCATTGACTAAATAGTCACAACTTCTGACACTCGATGAATACACAACAATAACGATTCACTGCAATCATGTTTAGCAGGTAAGAAATATGTTCTTAGGGTTAGATTTAGGTACGTCTGGGTTAAAAGGTGTGGTCATTAATGATGAGGGGCAGGTTGTTGCACAAGCCAGCCAAGCACTGAATGTGAGCGCTCCTCATCCAACTTGGTCAGAGCAGGCTCCGAGTGATTGGTGGGAGGCCGTTGGGCAAGTATGTGAGCAACTGTCTCAGAGAGTGAACCTTACGCGTATTGAGGCCCTTGGTTTATCCGGTCAGATGCATGGGGCGACGTTATTAGATAGCCAAGGGCAAGTTCTGCGTCCCTGTATTTTGTGGAACGATGGTCGCAGTAAAGCGCAGTGTGACGAAGTGATGCAAGCTCACCCTGAGTTACTAGCGCTTTCGGGCAACTTGGCGATGCCAGGCTTTACGTTGCCAAAAGTACTTTGGTTGAAAGAGCATGAGCCAGACATTTTTCAAGCCATCGATAAAGTTTTATTGCCTAAAGATTACCTTGTATATCGCCTAACGGGATTGTTCACCAGTGATTGTTCCGATGCTGTCGGAACGTTATGGCTTAATCCTGAAACACGTCAATGGGACGATCAATTACTTGCCATGACAGGCCTAACAAAGGCGAACATGCCA
>CAKZNA010000113.1 GCA_937129355.1 uncultured Sphingomonadales bacterium
AAAGAACTTTTGAGAAACCCCTAAATAGGGAGCCTCGCTTGTGATAACAATTCAGTACTTACGTGAGCGTAAATCTCAGTAGTCTTATAAGAGTTGTGTCCGGCTATCTTTTGAATTACCCTTAGATCCGTTCCCCCTTCTAACATAGAAGTAAAGGAGGAGTGACGTAGTAAGTGAAAGTGGTAATCTTCTCCTATGTATTTCTTTACACGAGACGAAGATGACGAGTTCGACATCGACTTCGATTTCAGTGGCATAGGTGGTGGAATTAGCTAGCCATGGGATTATGGCAAAGCAGGCTGCGCAAAGGCGATGGTACTTGGGCATGTGAAGAGTGTGGCAAAGTGGGATGAGATTTGTCCAGTGCAGCGAATGACGACTCTGAGCTTATTGCGTTGAGAGCACATTGATTGAACGAGCGCTATCAAAGCCGCAAATTCTGTATGGCAAATTCGCCAGCTAGCGTTTTTGAATTTGTGCCCGAAAGTTCCTTCCGTCCTCCGCTACTTCACGCATATTCAAGCAGAGGTTTGACTTATCTCAACCTGCCAGCATGAACGTTAATCCAAAAGTAGGTTGCAACTAATTCTTGAATTCAATCAAACGATTGATTAAATTGAAACAATAAGACTGTTGTTTGCGAGGAAAACTCATTGGCTGACCAACCGAAAGCTCCCCACGCCTCCTCGGACAGAACCCGCACTGCGCTTATCGCGGCGGGCCTTGAATTATTTGGTGAGAAAGGCTTCGAGGCCACGTCGACCCGCGATATTGCCACTGCGGCTGGCGCCAATCTCGCATCGATAGCTTATCATTTTGGCAGCAAAGAGGGATTGCGGCTTGCCTGCGCTCAGGCGATTGCTGAGAAATTCCGCGAGATTGCGGCCTGACATGCAAAGGCTGGATGCCTCCGATGCCGGGTTTGCCGACGCATTTGACGCGCTAGTCAGCGCGCGGCGGGAGAGTGATGCAGATGTATCTGCCGATGTCACCGCGATTTTGGCCCGCGTGAAGGCTGAAGGCGATGCGGCTTTGCTTGAATATACGGCAAAATTTGATGGTTTCGATCTGGATGGCGAAGGTTGGCAGATTGACGGGGCGCAATGTGAGCAGGCTTTCGGCGGGCTTGATAAAGAATTGCGCGAGGCACTAAAACTCGCCGCAAAACGGATCAGTGATTATCACATGCGGCAAAAGCCGAAGAGTGAAAGCTGGACCGATGAGGCGGGCGTCAATCTGGGCTATCGCTGGAATGCTGTGGAGGCCGCTGGTGTTTATGTGCCGGGTGGCCGTGCGGCTTATCCTTCATCGGTGCTGATGAATGCGATCCCGGCCAAGGTGGCGGGCGTGGACAAGCTGGTCATGGTCACACCAACGCCAAAGGGTGCGTTGAATGATACTGTTCTGGCCGCCGCCCATATTGCCGGAGTGGATGAAATTTGGCGCGTTGGCGGCGCGCAGGCGCTTGCCGCGCTTGCCTATGGCACCGACAAAATCGCTGCCGTTGATGTGATTACCGGCCCCGGAAATGCGTGGGTCGCAGAAGCCAAGCGGCAGCTTTACGGCGTGGTTGGCATTGATATGGTCGCTGGCCCGTCAGAAATTTTGGTGGTCGCAGATGCGGATAATGATCCAAGCTGGATTGCGGCGGATTTGCTGTCGCAAGCCGAGCATGATCCAACAAGCCAATCCATTTTAATCACCGACGATGCGGCATTTGCTGATGCGGTCTGTGCGGCAGTGGAAGATATTTTGCCGACGCTTTCAACCGAAGCTGTGGCTCGTAAAAGCTGGGAAGATCATGGCGCGGTTATTGTGGTCGCAAAGTTAGATGATGCGTCGCCGCTGATAGACCGCCTCGCGCCAGAGCATCTTGAACTGGCCGTTGAAAACCCGCAGGCTCTATTCGGCCAAATCCGTCATGCGGGTTCCGTATTTCTCGGGCGGCATACACCCGAAGCTATGGGTGATTATCTGGCGGGGCCAAATCATGTGTTACCAACCGGACGGCGCGCACGGTTTTCTTCGGGATTGTCTGTGACGGACTTTATGAAACGGACAAGCGTTATTGGTTTGAACGCCAAAGCCATGGATGCTTTGGGCGGCTTAGCTGCAACACTTGCCGATGCAGAAGGCTTGCCAGCCCATGCATTGAGCGTCAGAAAGAGATTATAATGAGTAAGCCCAAACCAAAACGCTCGCAAACACGTTCCGCCGCACGACTTGCCGCCGTGCAGGCATTATATCAGATTGGCATGGAAGAGATCAGCGTCGAACGGTTGATCAAGGAATTTCATGATCACCGGCTGGGTGCAGAGATTGAAGACATGCAATTTGCCGATGCGGATGGCGATTTTTTTGATGATCTCGTCATTGGCGTTAACAAGCGCCGCGATGAGATCAACGAAGTGATCGAAGCCAATCTCAACGAGAAATGGAAACTCGACCGGCTGGATATTACGATGCGTCAGATTTTGCGGGCAGGGGTTTATGAGATAATCGCGCGGCCCGATGTGCCAACACCGACGATTATCAACGAATATCTCGACGTCGCGCATGCTTTCTTTGATGAGAAAGAGGCCAAATTTGTAAACGGCTTGCTGGATGCTGTTGCAAAAGAGAAGCGGGCCTGACTTCCGAAGCCGCCTTCATAGATATTCTGCGCGGTTTCGCCACACATCCCGCCGCACGCGGGTTGAATGACGATGCTGCGGTGTTGAAAATTGGCAACGAAACGCTGGTCACCACGCATGACATGATGGCGGAAGGCGTTCATTTTTTGCCCGACGCCAATCCGGCGGATGTGGCTTGGAAACTGGTCGCGGTAAATTTGTCTGACCTTGCAGCCAAAGGGGCGGAGCCGATTGGAGTTTTGCTGGGTTTCACGCTTGGCGATGATGCTTGGGACGAAGCATTTGCTCGCGGGCTTGAGGCAGCACTATCGCATTTTGATGTGGCACTGCTTGGCGGGGATACGGTTTCAGGTAATGAAAATGGACGCATATTGGGACTGACGGCATTGGGCAGGGGGGCATCTGACAAGGTTCCGGCGAGGTCGGGGGCAAAGTCCGGCGATGCGCTGTATATAACAGGTATCATTGGCGATGCGCTCGCCGGATATGAATTGATAACATCTCAGCAATCAGGGCCGCAATCGCTTCTCAAAGCATATAATCGGCCCCAGCCGTTAATCTCAGCAGGCCGCAGTCTTGCGCCTGTGGTGACAGCAATGATGGATGTGTCCGATGGTTTGCTCCTGGATGCCTCGCGTATGGCGCAAGCGAGCGGGCTGGCCGTAGAGATTGATTTGGCCGCGCTTCCGCTATCGGAAAACTATAAAACGGTTCGCGGAGATGGCCGGATATCGAAGCTAGCGGCGGCAAGCTGGGGCGATGACTATCAGCTGCTCTATGCCGCATCACCAGGCGCCAAACTTTCAGTCGACGCAACCAAAGTCGGGATATTTTTGGACGGTAACGGCATCACATTGCATGATCGTGATGAGATGATTCCGCTTCCTGAAAAACTTGGCTTTCAGCATAGCTGAACGGCCCATCTATTAAGACTTGCTTTACCCTGTAAAGCCGCCCTATAGCGCCCTCGACCGCCCGCAGATTCTGCGGGCTTTGTTCAACAATTGATAGAAACAAAACTTGGGGAAGGGGCAGATATGTCATTGACAGTAATTGCCATTATTTGCGGCGTGATTGCCGTATTATACGGCGCTTTCACCGCGCGTCAGGTGCTTAACGCATCGGCGGGTAACGAAAAAATGCAGGAAATCGCAGGCGCGATTCAAGAAGGCGCTCAGGCGTATCTTGGTCGTCAATATCGCGCAATCAGCGTCGTTGGCGTTGTTGTCGCGGTTCTGGTTGGCGTATTTCTCGGCTGGATTTCGGCCGTCGGTTTCGTAATCGGTGCAGTTCTATCTGGCGTTGCTGGCTATATCGGGATGAATATCTCGGTTCGCTCAAACGTCCGTACCGCGCAGGCAGCTAGTGATAGCTTGCAAAGCGGTTTGACCGTGGCTTTCCGCGCTGGCGCGGTTACCGGAATGCTCGTTGCTGGCCTCGCACTTCTCGCGATTTCGGTCTTCTTCTGGTATCTCACTGGCCCGGCAGGACTTGCAGCAAATGACCGTCAGGTTATCGATGCGCTTGTTGCTCTGGCATTTGGCGCTTCGCTGATTTCGATCTTTGCACGTTTGGGCGGCGGTATCTTTACCAAAGCTGCTGACGTTGGCGCTGACCTTGTTGGTAAAGTTGAAGCGGGCATTCCGGAGGATGATCCACGTAACCCTGCAACAATCGCTGACAATGTTGGCGATAATGTTGGCGATTGCGCTGGTATGGCGGCTGATTTGTTTGAAACTTATGTTGTTACCGTTGGTGCAACGATGGTTCTTACCGCTCTTCTCGTAACCGGACTTTCTTCGGAAGGTTTGCTAGCACTGATGGGCTTGCCGCTTCTCGTTGGCGGGGTGTGCATCGTGACATCAATCATCGGTACTTACATGGTTCGCCTTGGTTCTTCGAACAACATTATGGGCGCGCTGTATAAGGGCTTCATCACCACCGCAGTGCTTTCGATCCCGGCGATTTACTTCGCGACGGATTATGCGCTTGGCGGAATGACTGGCGAATATACCGTTGGTGCAACAACCTTCACCGGCATGTCGCTCTTCTGGGCAATGATGGTTGGTCTGGTCGTAACCGGCTTGATCATCTGGATCACCGAATATTACACTGGCACTGAATATCGTCCGGTACGTTCGATCGCCAAGGCTTCGGAAACGGGCCACGGCACCAACGTGATCCAGGGTCTGGCTATCAGCCTTGAATCAACCGCGTTGCCAACGCTGGTCATCGTGATCGGTATCATCGCGACATATCAGCTTGCTGGTTTGATGGGCATTGCTTTTGCCGCAACATCGATGTTGGCGCTTGCCGGTATGGTTGTGGCGCTCGACGCATATGGTCCGGTTACGGATAATGCTGGCGGCATCGCTGAAATGGCTGAACTGGACGAGAGCGTGCGTAACAAGACAGACGCGCTAGACGCCGTGGGTAACACCACGAAAGCTGTTACCAAGGGCTATGCCATTGGTTCTGCTGGTCTGGCTGCGCTTGTGCTGTTCTCTGCCTATACGGCTGACCTTGCGATTTTCTTCCCGACCCTTGAAGTCAGCTTCAGTTTGGAAAATCCATATGTCATCGTTGGCTTGCTGCTTGGTGCATTGCTTCCATATCTCTTCGGAGCGATGGGCATGACCGCCGTTGGCCGCGCTGCTGGCGACGTTGTGAAAGACGTTCGTGCGCAGTTTGCTGCCGACAAAGGCATCATGACCGGCAAGTCACGTCCTGACTATGCACGAACAGTGGATCTGGTCACGAAAGCGGCGATCAAAGAAATGATCGTTCCTTCGCTACTGCCTTTGCTGGCACCGATTGTGGTCTATTTTGCAATCAGCTGGATTGCAGCCTTTGGTGCGCCAGCGGGCGTCGATGCGGCTGCTTATGGCCAATCACAGGGCTTTGCTGCTCTCGGTGCTTTGCTTCTCGGTGTGATCGTTTCCGGCATCTTTGTTGCGCTGTCGATGACAGCGGGCGGCGGTGCTTGGGATAATGCCAAGAAATATATCGAAGACGGCAATCACGGCGGCAAGGGTTCAGAAGCCCACCATGCTGCGGTGACAGGCGATACAGTGGGCGATCCTTACAAGGATACTGCTGGTCCGGCCGTGAACCCGATGATCAAGATTACCAACATTGTTGCATTGCTGCTTCTCGCGGCGCTTGCGGTTCACTAAATGATCTGATCTGACGAAAAATTCGTTAAAAGAAAATGCCCCTGTGCAGCGATGCACGGGGGCATTTTTGTGCGCTGTATAAATCCGTGCCGCGTTAGCAATATATTTGCCTCTTGCGGCTACCGCGATGGGTAGAAACCCAAGTTTGGCAGAAAGGCAGCAGGCAAGACGTGGCGAATATAGCGGAACTTATTGGCGATATGCCGCAAGATGCTGCTGGAAATGCAGCATGCGACGCCGCTTGGTTGACGCTCTCGAATATTGAAAAATCGGCCTTCGTGGCGCAGTGGGATGACCTTGCGGCCAATGCCGAAGAACCCAACGCTTTTTATGAAAGCTGGTATTTGCTGCCGTCTTTGCGCGCATTTGGAAGCGATGTGTCGATATTTTCCGTGCATATTGGCGGGCTACTTGTCGGGTTGCTACCTGTTCAGGCTTCATCACAATATGGCCGCTGGCCTGTTCCCCATGCCCAAAACTGGCGGCATCCCAATATATTCCTTGGTACTCCGCTGGTGCGCAAAGGAAACGCAGCGGCATTCTGGCAAGCATTGTTGGCTGAATTTGACCAAAATGCGAAGAAATCGCTGTTTCTCCATATAAACGGAATGTCTACCGATGGGCCGCTAGCGGCGGCGTTGGAGCAGCTTTCGGGTGAGCAAGGCCGACGCATGGGGCTGGTGCAGGAAGAAGATCGCGCCTTCCTTCAGTCCGACCTATCGCCAGAAGAATATTATACCGCGTCGATGCGCGGTAAAAAACGTAAAGAGCTTCGCCGGCAAAAGAACCGCCTTTCGGAAACTGGCAATCTAGTATTCTCGCGCGGCGACGGCAGCAGCGGCCTTCAATCATGGGCCGAAGAATTTTTGGCCTTGGAGCGGCAAGGATGGAAGGGCGCGCAAGGCTCCGCACTGGACTGCGCCGATGAAACGCGCCAGCTGTTCCTAGATGCTCTGGCTGGTGCCGCCGACCGCGGACGGTTGGAATTGCTCGATCTAAGGCTCGATGGAAAGCCGCTAGCTATGTTGGCTAACTTCTTATCAGCGCCGGGCAGCTTCTCTTTCAAAACGACCTTTGACGAGGAATATTCCCGTTTTTCACCTGGCGTATTGCTGCAGATTGAAAATCTGGCCCTGTTGGAGCGTGATGGCACCGATTGGTGCGACAGCTGCGCAGCCGAAGGACACCCTATGATCGACAGCGTGTGGACCGGGCGCCGCTGTGTCGGACGGTACAGCATTGCTATCGGCGGTGCAGTGCGCAGAGCCATGTTCGGCACATATCTTGGCGTGGAACTGGCGCGGGCACGTCGCCGGGAAAAGCAACAAGCGCAATCTGATAGGCAAACAGGAGCGACGAAATGACAGCCATTTTTGACTCAACTAACCGCAGGAAATTTTCAGATCATTACCCGGAACAACCACATAAGCTGACGCATTTACTCGCTGACCATGATTTGCTGACGATTGAGGCATTGGCGCGGCTTGGTGAGAATTTGCCTGACAAATCCGTGGAGTATAATCGCGGAAATCTGCCGATGGGTGTCGCGCCTGAAGATGTCGAGGCCAATGGCCTGTCGATCGGAGAAACCATCCGTACGGTTGAAGAATGCGGAAGCTGGGCTGTGCTAAAAAATATCGAACAGGTCCCGCAATATCACGATCTACTCGTAGGGCTTCTGGGCGAGCTTAAACCGCATATCGAAGCGAAAACAGGTGCCATGCTGCGACCGCAAGGATTTGTGTTCGTATCGTCACCTGATGCCGTCACGCCCTATCATTTCGATCCGGAGCATAACATCTTGATGCAATTGCGTGGGTCCAAAATCATGACGCAATTCCCCGCTGGTGATGCGCGTTTTGCGCCGGATGAAACGCATGAAGGCTATCATACTGGCGGTCATCGCAATCTGGTATGGCAAGACGAGTTCGCGGCAGACGGTACAGAGTGGCAGCTATCGCCGGGCGAAGCGTTATTCGTACCGGTTATGGCGCCGCATCATGTCAAAAACGGTTCTGCAACCTCGATCTCGCTATCAATAACCTGGCGTTCGGACTGGAGTTTTGAAGAAGCAGATGCCCGTGCGTTCAATGGCCTGCTTCGTAAAGTTGGAATGCGGCCGAATGCGCCGGGACGGTTTCCGGCACAAAACCGCAATAAGGCTTTCGTTTATCGCGCGATGCGCAAAACACGAATTGTCGGGCATTAGAATCGTTTACGGAAGCTAATCTCCACATAACGCCCGACAGGATCGATGAAGCCGGGCTGATAGCTTAGCGGCACATCACCATCCTGATCGCGCACATCGATTATATTGTTCAGTACATTATTGATGCGCAGCGCGATGCGACTGCCCTTCAGCAGCGGTATTTTTTTGGTCAGAGTGCCGCGTTGATCCATCAGCAGAAAGAAGCGTAAGTTAATAGAGGTCAGGTCGCTGAAGAAAAGATCGCTGCTTCCCAATGCGCCATCGCCGTCGGCGTGGGTTGCACTGCGATAATTGCCGCTAACGCGCATGCCCATGCCATTGTTGAATATCCCGCCCGACAGTTCGATCCTATGGCGCGGCGTACCGCCAAGGTTGCTGGTGGCCGATCCGTTTAGCAGATCGAGTGCTGGAGTACCCGGTGCGATCAGGATTTCATCTTCTATCTGATAACTATGATAGAGCGCGATTTGCCAGCGGCCTCCACGTCTCCGGCCAAAACCGCCGCGCCTGCCGCCGCCACGGCTTGCTTGCCGAGAACCAGCAGGCCGGGCCCCTGGCGGTTTGGCATTGGGAGGGCGTGTCCGTGCTCCAGGCGCCGGCGGGTCGCCAGCTTCGCTAGCCGGACGACTGCCGCCGCGTGCTGCAGGAGGCCCACGGCGCCCTGGACGGCCGCCGCGCGGGGGTTGCGCACCTATCCGTCCGGAAAAGTTGAAGCCCCATCTTATCCGCTGAGAATTTTCTTCTGCATAATTGACGGCGCGTTGATCGACGCTGATCAATTGTCCGCTCCCGTCTCTTACAACGCGGCCCGTAAATGCAGCTTCGATCTCTGGTGTTAATAGCGGGAATGAAGCTGTTGTATTGCGGCTGCGGTTGCGGAAATATTCTACCTGAAAATTCAGCCGGTCAATCTTTGCAGGAGACCAGTTAACGCCCAATTTCAAGTCACGCCGCTTTTCCGCTACAAGCAAGGGGTTTCCGCCGGTTATCCGGTCGATCAATACCGTTTCGTTGCGGGTGAAATCAAAGAATGTCGCATTGGGCGTCGTCAATATTGGCGTGCCAAGTTGGCTGACCGAAGGTGCATTTTCGTCACCAATCAGCGACGCCGAAAAAGTGAGGTCGCGTGTAGGCGACCAGCGAATTCCTGCGGTATAATCGAGCAAGTTGCCAAAGTCCGATACATCGGTGATGCCGATATTGCTGTTCAGCGCTACCTCGCCCAGAAACCCGAGTGGCCCCAAATCGCGATCGACAATAGGAATTTCGATAT
>CAKZNA010000114.1 GCA_937129355.1 uncultured Sphingomonadales bacterium
AGATCATGCCGATATTGGGCCATCGCTGGGACTTGATTTTGAAACAGGGGTAAAGATTGCCGGAACGCGCTTCACCTTCATGCGCGGCGCAATGGCGCGGCTGAACCGTGCTATCGGTCAGTTTATGCTCGATCATCAAACCAGTGAGAATGGCTATAGCGAATGCGCGACGCCCTATCTTGTGCGTGAAGAAGCGCTGTTTGGAACCGGGCAATTGCCGAAATTTGGTGAGGATTCTTATTCAGTTCTTACGTCATCGAGTTTATCGTCAATTGGAGATTCGATCAACGAGCATCTGCTAGGAATTGAGGAAGAGAAGCCTTCTTCATATGTCAACGAGCACATGTTGAATGCGATTGCTGCCGAAGCCCGCATTCTGACTAGCCCAAACCATACAGCATGGCTAATCCCGACCGCTGAAGTATCGCTGACCAACAGCGTGCGCGAAGAGATATTGGATGATGCTCAGCTGCCCATGCGCATAACCGCGCTCACGCCTTGCTTCCGCAGCGAAGCAGGAGCGGCGGGCAAGGATACCAAGGGGTTGATCCGGCAGCATCAGTTTGAGAAGGTTGAACTGGTTTCGATCGTGAAGCCCGAAGACAGTGCGGCCGAGCATGAGCGTAAGGTTGAGGCAGCAGAATCTATCCTGAAAGCGCTTGAATTGCCTTACCGCAAGATGCTGCTTTGCACGGGCGACATGGGCGCAACAGCGCGCAAAACCTATGATCTGGAAGTATGGCTGCCGGGGCAGGGGCTTTACCGCGAAATTTCCAGCGTTTCCAATTGCGGAGAATATCAGGCGCGCCGCATGAATGCGCGTTATCGGCCAGAGGGCGAGAAAGGCACGAAATTTGTGCATACGCTCAATGGATCGGGGCTTGCTGTCGGTCGGACTTTAGTGGCGGTGATCGAGAATTATCAGCAAGCCGATGGTTCGATAGAAATTCCAGCCGTGTTACAGCCTTATATGGGCGGAATTCAGTCTCTCGAGCCTGCAAACTAATGCGTATCCTCCTCACCAATGACGACGGCGTGAACGCGCCGGGCCTGAAAATACTGGAGGCCATCGCGCGCAAGTTCAGCGACGATATCTGGATTATCGCGCCATCGGAAGAAAATTCGGGCGCGGGTCATTCGCTTACGCTGTCGCGGCCCGTTCGTATTCGCGAACATGGCCCCAAACATTATTCGGTTACCGGCACGCCCACAGACTCAGTAATGCTGGGCGTTGGCGAGATTATGAAAGACGCAAAGCCGGATTTGATCCTGTCCGGCGTTAATCGCGGAGCCAATCTGGGCGACGACGTAACTTACTCGGGCACGGTGAGCGCCGCGATGGAAGGGACTTTGGCCGGCGTAAGATCAATTGCATTAAGTCAGGTTTATAAAAAAGAAGGCATGGGCGATGATGTGCCCTTTGCCGCTGCGAGCGAATGGGCCGAGCGGGTGTTGAAGCCACTGATTGAAATGGACTTTGGCGAAAGAACGCTGATCAATATCAATTTTCCCGCATTGCCGCCCGAAGATGTCAAAGGCGTCAGCGTCGTGCGGCAGGGTTTCCATGATTATGGCCGCGCCGCAATCGTGAAAGGCACCGATCCGCGCGGGTACGACTATTACTGGTTTGGTCTTCACGGAATTGAACAGACGCCTGCCCATGACACCGATTTGGAGGCTGTGGGTGACGGTTTTGTCAGCGTTACACCGATGCAACTTGATCTGACCGATCATGCCGCACTGGCCAGATTGAAAGACGCATATGGAGATTGATGGCGTCTAAATTCGCTGTCCTACAGCTGGCAAATATGGATATGGATGGCGAATGAAGATAGCTCTCTCAATCTACTCCAAATTTGCACTAGCGCGGGATTTTTCGCGGTTTCTCCGGGGGTGCCCCACCCTAACCTTCCTAACCTTTGGAATATTATTTCCTACATTTGGAAAGGCTTGGCATTGGCGTTGCAAGGCTGTTATGGCGCTTTCCATTGGGTTAGGTCACGGGGATAAACATGCGTAATTGCGCGGGAAAAGCAATATTATTTGCCGGATTATTTGCGTTGGCGGGTTGTATTCCGCGTGGCGGCGGAGACTATCGGATCGGTAGCGCGCAAAAGCCGTCCTCGGAAAACCCGCAAATCGTCCCGGAAACCGGAGTATTGGTTAAAACGCCAAGTTGGCAGCCAGCCGTGGTTGATCGCAATAGCCGCGCAGTGAATGCGGGCGTTTATGTCGTGCAACCCGGAGATACGCTTTACCGGATCGTTGCAAATACCGGTGCTTCGCTCGCCGACATCTCTGCGGCCAATAATTTGCAGCCGCCCTATATTTTAAAAGTGGGGCAGCAGCTGCAAATCCCCGCCGGCCTCTATCACAATGTGAATGTTGGCGAGACCGGAATTGCGATTGCGCGAGCCTATGGCGTTAGCTGGAAAGATGTGGTTGATCTCAACCAATTGGAACCTCCCTATACCCTTCAAATCGGTCAAAGATTGCGTTTGCCAAACAGTATCGCTGCGGTCCCGGTGTCTACCGATATGACGCCAGCGCAGCGCGCTGCCGCATTTAGCCTGGACATTGATGATGTCGTGACCGGTAGCAACCCAGCCACCGTGGTCGCCGAAACAGGCGCGACGCGGCCAGCGTCATTCACAACCTCGATTTCCAGACCCGCCAGTTTTGCTGGGCGCTTTGCTTGGCCAGTCACCGGACGTCTGGTTTCCAGTTTTGGATCCAAAGGCGGCGGGAAGAAGAATGATGGCATCAATATAGCCTTGCCAAAGGGCCGGTCAGTGGGGGCGTCTGCCGATGGGGTCGTCGTTTATAGCGGCAATGAAATTGGCGTGTTTGGCGGGCTGGTCTTGGTCGACCATGGCAGCGGATGGGTGACCGCATACGGCCATCTTGGACAATTGAAAGTTGCGCGCGGTGACAAGGTTAAAAGCGGACAGGCGCTAGGCACAGTAGGCGATACGGGCTATGTGAGCAGCCCACAATTGCATTTCGAGATACGTAAGGACCGCAAGCCTTTGAACCCAATAACGAAATTACCGACTCGCTAAGCCCTTGGCTATGAAGAATCGCAACCAGTCCAGTGACTATGAATCGCTGACGCGCAAATCGGGCCTCCCGATTTGGGGCGATGTGCTGGTGCGTGTGAGCTTTGTGCTCAGCTTGGTTGCGATGGCTGTTCTAGTACATTGGTTCGACCGGACAGGGCTGCAGGACAGCTATGACGGGGAGGTTAGCTTCCTTGACGTCGTATATTTCACAATGATTTCGATCACGACAACGGGTTATGGCGATATTGCGCCGGTTACCGAGCGGGCGCGCATGTTTGATGCGCTGGTGGTGACGCCGATCCGGATTTTCGTGGTATTAATTTTCCTCGGCACGGCATATAATTTCGTGCTCAAAAAGACATGGGACAGGTGGCGCATGAAATTTTTGCAGAGTAAGCTCAAAGACCATATTGTCGTTATCGGCTTTGGTGTTTCCGGTTCCGAAGCGGTCAAGGAATTGATCGCGCGCGGTCAAAACCCTAAAAATATCGTCGTGATCGACAAGGGCGATGACACGCTCGCAATAGCTGAAAAGCTTGGTTGTAACGTGCTGAATGCCGATGCAACGCGCGACCAAACGCTTGTGCGTGTGAAGGTCAGGCAGGCCAGTTCGGTTATCGTGTCAGCTGGCCGTGATGACACCTCAATCTTGATCGTGCTCACAGTGCGGCATTTGGCGCCTAAAGTGCCTATTAGCGTGGTTGTGCGGGCGTCGGACAATGAATTACTTGCCCGTCAGGCGGGCGCGAATAACGTGATCAATCCGGTGAATTTTGCTGGCTTCCTGCTCGCCGGAACCTGCCATGGTGAGCATATTTCGGAATATATGAGCGATCTTGCCACCGTGAAAGGCCGTGTCATGCTGCGCGAACGCGAAACGACGAAAGACGAATTAGGCAAGTCGTTGCGCGGCCTGGAAAACGCTGTCGGTCTGCGCTTATATCGCGCAGGGAAAGCCTTCGGATTCTGGGAACCCGAGGCTGATGTCATAGAGGCCGGCGATACGATTGTTGAAATCGTACCGAATGTGGACGCGCTTTAAGCTTAGCTCAGACAGCTAGCCTAACAGCGCGTGGACGGTTCCCATGGCGATATAGAAAAGCAGCCAGTAACCCGCATCAATGAAGAACAAGGTCTTGCTTTTCTGCGAAAAAAGATAGTTGGTGCCGATCGCAGGAATGATAAAACCAAGCGCCACGCCGAATGCCGTCAGGATCTTCACGGTAACGCTCAAATCCTGCATATAGCTGGCAAATGTATGTGCCAGCGTCCAACTGGCAAGCAAACTGAATGCAAAGGCACCGCCATAGATTTTACCCATGCTGCCGCCCTGAATTTCTTCTTCGGTCAAGCCAACGGCGCCCATCCATTTTTTGCCCATTATCGGACCATACCAGATACCGCCGACAAGAAACCCGCAAGCGGCTGCGGCGACAACGGCCAACCAGTTCACATCAAAAATATTCATAATATCCTCCCTTTTCCCTGACGCTGTTATGCCCAAAATCGCGGGACGTGACAAGCAGGCCCAATCGGCGTAAAGGCGCGCTCCATGAACACCACAACGAAAATTGAAGCGGCGCCCAAGGTGGGCATGGTATCGCTTGGCTGCCCGAAGGCGCTGGTGGACAGCGAACGCATCCTGACCAAATTGCGCGCCGACGGTTATGATATGTCGCCCGATTATGCCGGCGCCGACGTCGTGCTGGTGAATACGTGCGGCTTTTTGGATAGTGCGAAAGAAGAGAGCCTCGAAGCCATTGGCGAAGCTATCGCGGAAAATGGCCGCGTGATTGTGACTGGCTGCATGGGCAATGAAGCGGAAGTCATTCGTTCGCGTTTCCCCGAGGTACTCGCAGTAACTGGCGCGCATCAATATGAGGATGTGGTCGGAGCAGTGCATGATGCCGCGCCGCCGGCGCGCGGCGAATTTGTTGATCTTGTACCCAACCTAGATGCGATGGGTGGGCTTAAACTAACGCCGCGCCATTATAGCTATTTGAAGATTTCCGAAGGTTGCAACCATAGTTGTTCCTTCTGCATTATCCCTTCTCTGCGCGGTAAACTCGCCAGCCGCAGGATCGATGCGGTTTTGCGCGAGGCCGAAAAACTGCTCGCCGCAGGCACCAAAGAATTGCTGGTTATTTCGCAAGATACATCAGCTTACGGCGTTGATACCCGCCATGAAGAGCGTGATTGGAAAGGTAGCCCCGTTCGTGCGCACATGACCGATCTGGCACGCGAGCTCGGCCAGCTGCGCACGGCGGAAGGAAACGCGCCCTGGACCAGGTTGCACTATGTTTACCCCTATCCGCATGTCGATGCGGTTATTCCATTGATGGCAGAAGGCTTGCTGACGCCATATTTGGATATCCCGTTTCAACATGCTGCGCCCTCTGTGCTCAAGCGCATGAAACGTCCTGCCAATGAAGCGAAGGTGCTGGAGCGCTTAAAAGGCTGGCGCGATATTTGCCCTGATATCACTGTGCGCAGCAGCTTCGTTGTCGGCTTTCCTGGTGAGACGGAAGAGGATTTTCAATACCTACTTGATTGGCTCGAAGAAGCGCAGCTTGACCGCGTCGGTGCGTTCCGTTTCGAACCCGTGGAAGGTGCGCAGGCCAATGCGCTGGATAATCCGGTGCCTGAAGAGGTGAAGGAAGAACGTTACGCCCGTATTATGGACAAAACCGCAGCGATCAGCGCGGCCAAATTGCAGGCTAAAGTTGGTCGAACGCTGCCGGTAATAATTGATGAAGTGGGTGATGCGGATGAAGATGGCGATATCGGTGCTACCGCGCGTTCACAAGCTGATGCCCCGGAAATTGACGGCAATGTGTTCTTACGCAATGTGCCGGATAGCTTGCAAGCTGGCGATATTTGCGAGGCTGAGATCGAGGAAGCCGATGCGCATGATCTGTTTGGAAAATTGATCAATATTTCCTGCGATTAGCAACAAATTAACCATGTTTTGCGATTGGCATATGCTCACCATTGGAGTGTGCAAACCAAATGCCGATTACCACCCTGAAATTGCGCTGGAAAAGCCTGATTGACGGGCTGCGTACGCGGTTGGGTCTAGATTTGCCAGCGCAGCTGGAAAACGGCCTTTTACGGCTCCAACATGCGCGAATAAGCGCCCGAATCCCATTTTTATATCTAGCCATCGCTACTGTAGCATTCGCCGCTTCGTCAGGTTCAGGCGGTCCTTTTTCATGGCTTTATCATGTAGCACTGCCTGGATTTTTCCTAACAATGGGGCTGGTGAGGGGTATCACCTGGTACCGCCGCCGCGACCAACAAGTCTCAGTTGGGAAGCTTCGGAAGCGACTGCGCAACACGGTTATTCTGACGATCATTATGGGCGTTGTGGGAAGCGCTTGGACCATGGATGCTTATTATGCGACCATAGAGGCCCGGCGCGTATTGGCACCTATCTTTCTCTTCATGATAACATTTGCCGGTGCCATCAGCATGCTCAATCTTCCGCGTGCCGCTATTGGTTCGATCGTAGCTGGATTGAGCTGGCCCACAGCCATCATGATTGCATCGGATGATATTAGTATTCGGGCAATGGGACTATGCTTCGGCATCATAGCGGTGATGATGATTTGTTTGGTTGTACATCAATTCGCGGATACGCTCTCCAACCTAAAGATGCGGGCAGAACTCCGCCAGCTTGCCGAAACGGATGCTCTGACCGGACTTGCGAACAGGCGGGCATTTGAACGAAAATTTGTTGATCTATCGCGTGAAAATGGTGGTGAGCCATCGGTCGATTTGGTGATGATTGATCTGGATGGGTTTAAGCGGGCCAATGACGACCATGGCCATGCAGCTGGCGATGCAATTCTAAAAGAGGTTGCGCAAAGGCTTCAGCAAATTTGCCTTGGCGCCATCTGCATTTCTAGGTTCGGTGGTGACGAATTCGCTCTCATGTTGCCCCCGGCGGGTGACGAAAAATATGCAGGCGAGCAGGATGATGCAATCAGGACGGCTCTAGGTTTGCCTTATATGTTTGATGGCAGCATTGTGAAAGTAAGCGCCAGCTTGGGCCGTGCACATAGCCCCAAGAATGGTTCGGATCTGTCGCAATTGATGAAATATGCCGATGGCCAGCTTTATCGGGATAAGTTTGGCGATGCGCAAGCGGGAGTAAGGTACAGCGCTGCTTGATCGCCGAGTTGGCTAAGCATCAAATTGTAGACTAGCTAGCCTTGCATAAAGACCCTCTGCTTTACTAAGGCTTGCATGATCGCCTTCTTCGACAATCTTTCCGTTATCCATCACGATGATCCTGCTCGCAGAACGTACGGTGGCGAGGCGGTGCGCGATAACGACGGTTGTACGGTCGACCATCAGTTTTTCGAGCGCGTCTTGGACCAGCTTTTCTGATTCAGCGTCGAGCGCTGAGGTAGCCTCGTCAAGCAACAGGATAGGGGCATCGCGTAAGACCGCACGGGCGATGGCGATACGTTGACGCTGGCCGCCGGAAAGGCGCGCACCGCCCTCTCCCAAATAAGTGTCCAGGCCATCGGGCAGCTCTTTCAGAAAATCTTCTGCATTTGCCTGCCGCGCCGCTTCCCAGATTGCAGCATCATCGGCCAGCCAATTGCCGTAGCGCAGATTGTCGCGGGCGCTGGAGGCAAACAATACCGTTTCTTGCGGGACATAAGCCATGCGTTGGCGTATCTCTGCGGGGTCGGCATTGGTCAGCGGAACGCCATCAATGCGCAGCGCACCGCTTTCGGGGTCGTAAAAACGCTGTGCTAGCTGGAATAGGGTCGACTTGCCTGCGCCAGATGGTCCGACGACGGCAACGGTTTCACCCGGGCTTACCTTTAGGTTGAAATTTTCAAGCGCTAATGTTTCGGGCCGTGTTGGATATCGGAACGAGACATTGTCGAATGTTAGCTGCCCGCGCGGTTCGGGCAGCGTGATTGGTTTTGCCGGCGGTGCGATTTCCGGTTCTTCTGCAAGCAATTCAGCGAGCCGGCTGGACGCGCCTGCGCCGCGAACGAGATCGCCATAGACTTCGGTAAGCGCGCCGAAGGCTCCGGCGACCATTATGCTAATCACAACAATTTCGGCGATAGTTCCACCTGAAATTGAACCGGATTGGACGCCTTCCGCACCTTCCCATAAAAGCATAGTGATCGCGCTGAAGACAAGTCCAATCACGATTGACGTCAGCGCTGCACGCAATCTTATCCGACGCTTTGCTGCCGCAAATGTCTCTTCGACAGCATTCCCAAAACGCCCATATTCCCGGGTTTCTTGTCCAAAGGCTTGTACGATTTTCAATGCGCCCAACGATTCCGACGTGATGGTGCCGACATCGGCGACCCGGTCCTGGCTTTTGCGCGATGCTTTTTCCAAACGCCGTCCGAGAAGCACAATTGGTAGAATGACCACGGGAATTCCAACCAAGAGTGCAGCAGTCAGTTTCGGTGCTAACGTGAATAAGTAGATAATGCCGCCAATGCCGATAACAGTATTGCGCAGTGCGATGGAAGCAGTCGTGCCGACAATCTGTTCGATGATTGCCGTATCTGAAGTCATCCGGCTGGAAATTTCCGCGGGCCGGTTTTCTTCAAAAAACCGCGGCGCCAAACGTAGCAGATTTTCTTGTACGGCCTTTCGGATGTCTGCCACAATACGTTCGCCTATCCAGCTCACAAAATAGAAACGCAGCGCCGTCGCAATGGCTAAGATCACAACTACTACCAGCAGATATCTAAAATAGGGCGCAATGTCGCCGCCGCTTTGAATGAAGCCATTGTCGATGATCTGCTGGAGTCCTGCCGGAATCGAGAGCGTAGCCCCGGCTGCAACTATTAGTGCTATCAATGCGAATATGATCTGACGCGGATAGTGGCTGGCAAAATGCCAAACCATCTTGAGATGACCCAGCTTGCGGCCTTCTTTTGGCTTGCCTTTTTGGGTATCGGTTTTCGCCGTTTCAATCACGGCTTCAATAGTATTTTGGGATGCATCGCTCATATGCACCGACTAGCATCCACATGACCGAGCTACAATGCAAGACATGGCATAATATCTATAGATTATGCGCAACCAAGCCATTTTTATTGTGCGATGCACAAAATTAAACTATACTAGCTACAATGCGACCATTCAGGGCCTTTGAATATGGCGCAAAATGACAGGGAATTTATGCTTTATACCGCTTTTGATATGCAAAAAGGTCTGCTTGCTGGGGCAAGCAAAGTCGCGAAGATTCAGTCTGATTGGCTGAACAACCCTTTAAACCCCGCGAGCTATTTGGGCGGCCCCGTGATCGCCTCGGCTCTGGATGTGATTGAGCATGCCACTGCGCCGCGCGGCAAGCCTGCGTTCGGGTTGGATCATACCATTGTCGACGGCAAGGAATATGCAGTTGAAGAGCATATCGAAGCGCGTAAGCCCTTTGGCCAGCTCAAGCATTTCACGCATGCCAAAAGCAAAAATGCACCAAAGCTTTTGATCATCGCGCCGATGTCCGGTCACTATGCAACATTGCTGCGCGGTACGGTTGAACGCATGTTGCCCGGGCATGATGTCTGGATCACCGACTGGCGCGACGCGCGCAATGTTCCACTGACCGGCGGCGGTTTCGATCTGGAAACATATATCAGCTACCTAATTGAATGGCTTGAGTTTATTGGCGGTGATGAGGATGCGTCACCTGATCAAGCCAATGGCGCGCATATTCTTGCTGTTTGCCAACCTTCGGTCCCCGCCTATGCCGCGACGGCGATTATGGGCAAAGACAAACATCCGATGCGCCCGCGCAGCTTGACCATGATGGGCGGCCCCATTGATACGCGCGAAGCACCAACGGTGGTCAATGATCACGCCACCGGAAAGACGCATGAATGGTTCATTCAAAATGTGATCGGTACCATACCACCTTATTATCGAGGGGCCGGCCGCCGGGTATATCCCGGCTTCCTTCAGCTTACCGGATTCATGTCGATGAATCTTGGCAGTCATATGATGAGCCACTGGCATATGTTTAGCGATCTGGTCAAAGGCGACGGCGAAAGCGCGGATAAGCACAAAGAGTTTTATGATGAATATCGTTCGGTTTGCGACATGACCGCCGAATTTTATCTCCAAACGGTTGATGTGGTATTTCAGCGGCATTTGCTGCCAAAAGGTGAGTTTAATTATCGCGGACAATTGGTTGATCCGTCGACAATTACCGATACGGCTATCCTGGCCATCGAAGGCGAAAAGGACGATATTAGCGGCATTGGCCAGACTAAGGCATCGTTGAAACTTGCAAAACAGCTGGATGACGAGAAGAAGAAATATTTCCTTGTTCCCGAGGTTGGACATTACGGTATTTTCAATGGAAGCAAATGGCGTGATAAAATTGCGCCTGTGCTTGAGGATTGGATCCTTCAGCATAATGGCCCAGCCAAAGGCTAACCGGGAATGCCGCTGACCATCACAGCGGCTGTCGAGCGCTGGCCGGTTGCTGGCCAGTTTATCATCGCGCGCGGTGCAAAGGACTGCGTGGATGTGCTGGTCGTTGCGGTAAGTAACGGCACTCATATCGGTATGGGTGAAGGCACTGCGATCTACTATAATGATGAAAGCGCCGAAAGCTGCCTTGCGCAGGTGATGGCGGTTGCAGGTGGTCTGAGCGATATGGATGCACCCTCCGCAAAGGACGCTTTGCAGGAATTACTTCCCTGCGGTGCTGCCAGAAATGCTCTAGATTGCGCATTGTGGGATGTGATGGCGAAAGAGGCCGGCCTGCCGCTTTGGAAATTGATTGGGCAGGAATTTGGGCCCGAGCCGTTGACGACTGCTTTCACCATATCGCTTGGGGATGCGGCAACAATGGAATCGGACGCAACCGACGCGGCGGCACAGGGCTATTCGCTGTTAAAACTAAAATTGACAGGCGAGGGTGACCGCGAGAGGGTTGCCGCCGTTCATAGAGGCGCACCCGGCGCGCGCCTGATTGTTGATGCCAACGAAAGTTGGGGCAATCTGGATATCGCTGGCGAGGCCGAAGCATTGGCGGCACATGACGTCGAAATGGTCGAGCAACCGGTGAAGCATGGATCGGACGATGCGTTAGATGGCGTGCGAGCTGACTTGCCAATCATAGCAGATGAAAGTTGCCACA
>CAKZNA010000115.1 GCA_937129355.1 uncultured Sphingomonadales bacterium
GTCCTTGGGTTGTTCATTACAGACATACACGCCAGAGCCAGTTTTAATCTCAATATGGTCAACGGCCTGGAGAGCAATCTCGGCTTCGCGAATAGTGACTCTACTAACACCGAAACGCTCGGCAAGTTCACGCTCGCCAGGTAATCGTGTGCCGGCGGGAAACTCCCCATCCTCAATCAACCTTAAAATCTTATCGGCTATCTTATGGTAAAGTCGCTTTTCACTCATGATTCAACTCGCCCCGCAAAAATGCATCGAAATGGTCCTACTGGTTCTGGCTACAATATCTCCATATAGCTTGTCGACCAATTGCTATTCGCTCTCGGTCCAAAATCGGCACGGCGCAAGTTCAGGGACGCCGTGCCAGTCTTCGGTATCAACTTCAGAATTTGAAGCGAACGCCTGCAAAGTAACGCGGCCCATAGACCAGAACTTGGCTAAGATCATCAGCTGCGCCACGGAAATCGGTCCGTGGCTCGTTAAAGAGGTTGAGACCCTCCAGCGAGAAGGAGATATTGTCAGTCAGTTTGAGCGACACGCGCGCTTCAAATACGCTAACATCATCCACAAAGCGCAAGCGGCCTGGCGTTGAAACAAATTGCTGAAAATAGTTGCTACGATATTTGTAGACGCCCTGGAAATCGAGCGGCCCAATTTCATAATAGACCTGAGCCGACAAAACATGCTTCGAAAACCCGAACAAGTTGCCAGGCGCCACCAAGCCATTGCTTGTAACACCGCCGGTTGTGATTGCACCCAGCGCATCATCTTCAAATTCAAAATTTGAATCTGCATAATTGTAGCTGATTTTGAAACCAAGTCCGTCAAGCGGCGATGGCAGCCAGCTGAACCGGTGCGCAGCCGTGACTTCAATACCATAGATTGTATTTGTTTCATCAGAGGTATTGACCGACGTTACAGCAACCGGAGTGGTATTCCCGCCGATAACATAGTCCTCAGTGAAGCTCACCGTTTCAAATCCGCCATTAAAGCTCTTGTAATAAGCGTTGAAGGCGAGGACCGTATCCTTGTTAGGATACCATTCCAAGCCAGCATCAAAATTCCATGACAGCAAGGGGCTTGTCGCCGGATTACCTGTCGCAGAGGCACCGTTGACACCATTTGCGAGCGCATCTGCCGGAGTAGCAAAATCGTCATTCGCGTTAATGCTGAAAATCCGTCCATCGCCTAGATCCGAAGGATTCGGGCGCGAAAGCGCACGATAAACCGCGAAACGGCCAAGCAGGTCAGGCTGGAATTCAGCGACCAAGTTAATGCTAGGCAGGAATTCGGTATAAGATGCATCGGTAAAC
>CAKZNA010000116.1 GCA_937129355.1 uncultured Sphingomonadales bacterium
AAAGATCCTTGATAATGACCTGCCTCTTCTGCTCAGATCCATGGGAATGACCGGTTTGCCCATGTGTTCAATCATGATAGACATTGATCACTCTAAGAAATTTAATGACAGATACGTTATTAACTTTTTTATCAGCAGGTCAATCTACGTTTTTGACAAAGCCGGTAATCTGATATTTGAGTATCTTCCGGATGGCAGTGACATAAACTTCACATTGCCAGCTAATTTCTTTTTCAAAGCCGTCATATTCGGTGTTTGTAGTATGCTGCCATAGATAAGAATTACCTAGAACCGCCTGCTCCAAATTCCCAGCTTTTCTATGTTGTGGACTGGCGGATTCCGCGTACGCTATTGGAGCCAGATAGGTTGAGGCAGAAAAAACCAAAGCAAACAGAAAAGTTAAGGGTTTTAGTGCCATTTTAGTTCCTCCAAAAAAACCAGAAAAAAGAACTGGATAATCTCACGGTTTTTGAAAATCGATAAAAAAGGGCACTTTGCCGAGGCACCCACATTTTCGTACGCTAGTCCATGGGTCTTTTGATCGACTACATTTGAAGCTCGATTTCTTCGAACCATATTGAACCCATCTTAAATCCTTGTGCTCAAACATTTTTTGCTTCACCCATTTCTCTAGCGCTTTTTTCACGTTTCTGTCAACGTGCCGACTACATCCCTTTACGCCAGTCCAAGTAACTTGGACTTTTTCTTCTATGCGAAGGATGTTGTCGCTTTTTCTAAAAGAAAGTTCGTCTCGGAAGTCTAATGGCTCAACACTGTGCACAGTTGTTTCCAAAACGGATAGGTGTTCAGAAAGGTTTACAATTTTGGCCATGAAAGGCCTCCTTGGGTTCCGTTAAGCCTTCAGCTAACTTATAAATTGGCTATTGAGGCCACCCATTTGGGTGGTACCATCAAAATTTCTGATAAAGACGAATTATGGCTTTAGTTGCAGCTACTAACAAAAAAAGGCCGGAAGGTTTCCCCTCCGGCCTTTTTCAAACTCTAACCTCGATCAAAATAACACTTTGATCGAAACCCTTATGAAACGCCGTCAATCTCGCTCAGGTCGATCTTGATGCCGGGGCCCATGGAGGAGCTGATGGACAGCTTCTTCACATATTTGCCTTTGGCGCCAGATGGCTTGGCTTTGATGATGGCTCCGACGAGTGCGTCGAAATTGGCGCGCAGGTCTTTTTCGGTGAAGCTGGCTTTGCCAACGCCGGAATGGATCACGCCGGCTTTTTCGACGCGATATTCAACCTGTCCGCCTTTTGCATCCGCAACGGCTTTCGCAACGTCAGGGGTCACGGTGCCGAGCTTCGGGTTAGGCATCAGGCCCTTTGGACCAAGCACTTTACCCAAGCGGCCAACAACGCCCATCATGTCGGGTGTTGCAATCACGCGGTCATAATTCAGATCGCCGCCCTGCATCGCTTCCATCAGGTCGTCTGCGCCTACTGTATCCGCGCCAGCTTTCTTGGCTTCGTCTGCTTTTGCGTCTTTGGCGAAAACGGCAACGCGAACGGTTTTGCCTGAACCCGATGGCAGGTTGACAACGCCGCGGACCATTTGGTCGGCATGGCGCGGGTCAACGCCCAGATTCATAGCAATATCGATGGTTTCATCGAATTTCGCGGTGGCCATTTCTTTGGACAGCTTTAGCGCTTCATCAACGCCATACAGCTTGTCACCATCGACCTTGTCGGCCCATGTTTTGGTTTTTTTGCTTACGATTGTCATGGCCTTACCCTTCCGATTCCAGGCCCATGGCCCGTGCTGTACCGGCGATAATCTTTACCGCTGCGTCCATATCGACGGCGTTCAGATCGGCCATTTTGATGGTGGCGATTTCTTCCATCTGCTTGCGAGTGATCTTGCCCACAATATCTTTACCCGGCTCTTTCGAACCCGATTTGATTTTGAGCGCTTTCTTGATCAGATAGCTTGCAGGCGGGGTTTTTGTAACGAAGGTAAAGCTGCGGTCGGCATAGACCGTGATCTTCGTCGGGATCGGTGTGTTCTTTTCGAAATCACCGGTCGCCGCGTTGAACGCTTTACAAAATTCCATGATGTTCACGCCGCGCTGACCCAATGCAGGGCCGATCGGGGGTGAAGGGTTGGCTGCGCCAGCAGGAACCTGCAGGCTGATATAGCCGTCAATCTTCTTGGCCATTATGGCCTCCTTTTTCTCACTGTCGGGCGCGCCTTTCGGTTCGCCCTCATGTTAAGCGGTACAAATGACAGGCCCGAAGGCGCGTCTCCCGCACGGTTTCACTGTGCATTGCTGCAAGCGAAGGCGCGCGGATAGGGCAAAGCGGTTAGGAATGCAAGCGCAGCGAGGCAGAAAATTGCGATACGGCCAGCGACCGTTTGTACTATCGATATGGCCTGCGCCGATGTCCCATATTCACTACAAGTTCACGGGCGGAATTTTACAGCGATAGTAAGGGAAAAGATTATGAGAGAAATGCGCCATAGATCAGGAAGTATAAAGGCCGGTATGCTTGTGCTAGCAGCGGCCTTTTGCCTGTCATCCCCTGCCGCCGCTGGATCGCCCGAAAAGGTCAGCAAATGCGGTTGCAGTTTCAAGGGGGTTGAGTTGAAGGGGAAGATTCAGGTTGTCGACAGTTTCCCGGATATCAAGGTACAGATTGTGACAAGCTTTCCGGACATTAAAGTGAAGAAAGTAACCAGCTTCCCCTCCGATTGCGGCAAGTGGCAATTTGTCGACAGCTTCCCCGATATCAAAATTCAATATGTTACCAGCTTTCCGGATATTAAGGTCCAGTTTGTGGAGAGCTTTCCGGGGGTGAAATAGGCTAGCCAGCCCACTCCACGGCCATCGCTTTTGCGCCCTTATAGTCCGCCTTGCCATTCGCGGCGCGCGGGACGTTATCTACCACCACATAGCCGCGCGGGGATTTATAGTCGGCGAGGCATCCGCGAACATGTTGTTTCAGCTCGGCTGGCTCAATTGCCGCGCCGCTGGATGCGGAGATTACTGCGGTGACGCTTTCGCCGAAACGGTCATCGGGCACGCCAACGACGAGGCAATCATTGACGCTGTCATGGGTTTTCAGCGCTTCTTCGACTTCCTCGGGGAAAATCTTCTCGCCGCCGCTATTGATGCAGATTGATCCGCGCCCCAGCAAGTTGATCGCGCCGTCGGCTTCTATGGTCGCATAATCACCCGTGATCGAATAGCGCGTGCCATTAAAGGTCGGGAATGTCTTGGCGCTTTTTTCAGGATCTTTATAATATCCTAGCGGTACCATCCCGCCATTACAGATGAGGCCCTTTTCGCCGGAACCTGGTTCAATCTCACGGCCATCTTCGGTCAGTAATTTGGTGGTTTCGTTAAGTTCGAATTTCGCCGTTTGTCCGTCATTCATATTCTCGCGGGTAGTGACCGAGCTGCCCATACTGCCTTCCGTCGCGCCAATGCTGTCGATGATGGCTATGTCCAGATGTTCGAGCAGTCCGGCTTTGACTTCCGCCGACCACATGACGCCGGACGAGCTCATTTTGGTGAGCGAGCCCACGTCATAGGGCTCGCCGCGATCGCGCGCTTCATTGAGTGCTTTTAGCAGCGGCTTGGCGAACACATCGCCCACAATAGTCAGGTCGCTGACTTTCTCTTTTTCGACCAAGCGCCAAATGCCATCGGGATCAAAGCTGCTATTGTCGAACAGGATATTCGCGCCGCCCGCCGAATGCGGGATCATCGATCCGATCCACATGCCCGTGCCATGCATTAACGGGCAGGCGGGGATAGATCGGGGCAACGCGCCTGCGGCCTGAACCGTTTTTACCGATGCAGCAAATTCGCTCGGGTCAGCGGGCGGTTCCAATCCCAGCACCTCGAACCCACGCGTCATCAATGCACTGGAAAAGGTCAGCTGATCATACATCACGCCCTTTGGCATGCCGGTCGTGCCGCCAGTATAGAGCATATAAAGATCATCTTCGGATCGCTCGATCACGGGCATCGGCGATGCGGCCTGAAGCGCAGTTTCATAATCCACCGCGCCGTCCAGGCTTTCGCCGCTGCCATCGGAAATCTGTAGAAACAGCTTCACCTGGGGTAGCTGGTCGCGAATGGCGGCAATCATTGGCGCAAAACGGGCCTGAAAAACCAAAGCTTCGCTATCGCTATTGGTGATGATGTGGACGAGTTCCGCTTCAAGATAGCGGTAATTGACGTTCACAGGGCAGATGCGCGCCTTGAAGGCGGCATATTGCGCCTCAAGATATTCGGCACAATTATAGGCATAGATCGAAAGCTTCGCGCCGGGCTTCAGGCCGTGATCGGTGTAAACCTGCGCCAGCTTTGCTGCGCGCTGTGTATATTCTGCCCAGCCATAGCGCTTATCTCCATCAACTATGGCGGGCTCGTCCGGTATGGCTCCGGCGATATTCTCCCAGATATTGGCCAAATGCCACGCGGCGTCGCTCATATGCGGCTGCTCTCTCTACCTAATGATTCTCTCTAAGGAAAAGAGTTAGGCAAAGAGGCAATCATGCGCAACCGATCCGCGCGGCTGTCTTTAAATATTGATGCTGGTCGGTATTTGGCTTGGTTGCAGATAGGGGTAGGGGCGCAGGCGGTTTGCGTTACGTGCGACGATTTGATCCTCGACGCTCTTTAACGCGGCCTGAAAACGCGGCAGCGGTCCTTCTGCGCCAGCGACTTTTGGATCGGTGAACCAATCGGGGTAGGGGAATTCGCTGCTGCGATAATCGCCAAGCGCGCGGTAGTGAATGGATCCTAACAGCCAAAGCACTTCCAATTGTTCTAGCGCGAGGCTTGGGGGCGGCATCATCGCCAACCAATCCGATTTGTCATTGCCCGAAGTCTCGCTAGGCACTGGTGCCCAGCCGCCGCCGGTGACCGCAGGCGCGAAACTCATTACGTCCTTTTGCGGAAAGTTGACCGCTGCATGTTGCGCGCTCGCGGTGAACATCACCATGGTGCATACATTGATCAGCTGCGCGCGCGTGGTGATGGCATCAAAACCTTTCAGCTTTCCACTGGCGGCAAGCGATGCGGCCCATGCGGCAAGTTCTGTATCGCCGGTAACGGCAGCGTCATCAGCATAGTAGAGCGCGATATATTCGTTTGCCCATTCATGGATAGCATCCCAGACGAGCAAGGCGTCGTCGCGATAGGGGAAGTCGGGAAGCTTCGCGGCATCGGCCACACTACGCGCGGCCAGATCGGCGGGCAGCATCTTGTCGTAAAAATGAAATGAAAGCCGCGCATCGGCAGCCGTTTGCTGGCTGCTGACAATGGTTCCGCCGAAAATATGATCGATTGGCCCGCCTGCCGCAATCAAGGATGCCGCCGCTGCATCGTTGATAAACAGCGTTCCTTCAAAATGCGGCACAAGCAGTGCCCAAACAGGGTGGATATTGGCAAGGTGGCGGTGTCCGGCAATGGCGACAGCTTCGATCACCAGATGCGTGCGCGCTAGATGCGCGAATAGCTCGTGATAATTGCCGTCGGCAACCTGCACGACCTGTTTCGCCATTTCCCAACCCCAGCGGTCACCCGCATTATTGGTGGGCAGCATGGCGGGATATGTATCGCTATCCTGACCGCATTGTATGGCCACGGGCACGATGGATGTTCCGCCGGGAGGAACGGCAAAAAGCGCAATCGGCTCATAGCAATATTTTGCCTCGCCATCCCATGTTCCGGCTTGCAAGACGGAAAGCTCGCTATAGTCGCACATATAGACGCGGCCATCGGCAAGAGCTGCAGACAGCGTGTCGCCATTTACAACCGATGCATATTGCTCTTCGGTCAGCGCGAAATTCGCGGGCAAAACGTCGATGCCGGTTATCAGCATGCAATTGGGGCCAGCGACGCGTAACCGGGCAAACATCTCGTCCTCGATGAATGTATAGGCAATGGCCGGTGTTGGCAGTGTGGCAAAAAGCTCGCGGTAGGTATCAAGCGTGCGCGCCGAGCTTTTGGGATAGATATCGCTGACATCGGTATCGGTGATCATCCTGTAAAGCTCATCCGCCAAATTCTGCAGAAGATCGCTTTTCGATGCATGTTCAGCGCCTTGGACAAGGTCGGCTACGCCTTCAATCACACCATCAATAATTTTGCCAAATAGCGACTTTGCATGCGCATGGCCCATATCCTTGGCAATCGCAGCAGCGATTTTCTCGATCTCGTCACAGCGCGCAATAGCAGCAAGAGTGTCGACCGTGCTTTCGCTTTCCTGATTGGCCTTCACTTGCACATGGTTCCGGGTAATTTGCACCGCGATGCCGACCAGTATCACCCACCATTCCAATGTCGGTAACTCGTTCAAAGGCTTGCTGCCAAGAACCGGTACTTCGGGCAGGGATTCTACATCGCCCCATGTATAATCACCTTGCGTTTTGTTGATCTGTGCCTGACGTGCTTGTTGCTGGGCAGGGCTGTCATTTTGCGGAAGGCTCGGGTTCGATGGAGCGGTTGACATTGGTCGCATTCCTTTTACCAAAGAGGTGGGTGTGAAAAACTATGTAAACACGCATGGTTAATAGAATTCTAAAATTCTAAGGGGCAGGGGCTATCTCCAAGGAATCTTCGGCATTTACATGGTTAACGCGCCATTTACCTTTGCCGCGTATCGACGAGGGTATGTGGACGCGGATTAGCTTTTCCAATGCGGAATATGTAACGCCTGTTCCTGACGAGATTCAGGATGATTTTAACATCCTGCGCGCTCGCCGGCTGGTTAAGCAAACTAAGCTGCTATTTGTCGCTTTGCTGATCACCATTCCCGCCGTTATGTATGGCGGCAGCCCGGACGCGCCATATTGGGCGCGTGTCATATTGCCCGCGATAATCGGCATTTTCCTGTTATTGGGGTTGCTGAATATCTTGGCGGTAAAGCCCGACAAGATTGACGCGGTATGGGCGAAGAAATTCATATTTGATACAATATGGTCAACGCCAGTGACGGCAACATTATGCAGCACATGGTGCGTGATGAGCTGGTGGTATGCCGCTCCAGAGATACGGACCTATTATCCGCTCATCCTCTCGATGGGGTCGCTGGCAACGGCCTATTGCCTCACATCTATTCGAGCAGCGGCGATTTTAAATATGGCGATCGGCATTGTCCCGATTGCTGCGTTAATGCTGTTTACCGGCAACCGGATGGACATGGTGGCCGCGCTTAGCCTGCTTGTAGCGGCGGCTTTCTTGCTACGCATGATTGTCGACCAGCACACGCAATGGACAGAATTGTTGTTGCTGCAACATGAGATCCGCGAGCAGGCGAACACAGATTCCCTAACCGGCCTTCAAAACCGCCGCGCGCTGGAACAGGTCGTGCAAGAATTTATGGATGCGGACGAGAAACATAGCTTTGCTTTGGCTTTGCTTGATCTAGACGGGTTTAAACCTGTGAATGATCGTTATGGCCACGGCATTGGCGACGAGTTGCTTTGCGCGATTGCAGAGCGATTGACGCAAATTGCCGGCGATGACGCTCATGTCGCGCGGGTCGGCGGTGATGAATTTGCGATCATGTTGCCGCATGGATCCAATGTAGCGCATGGTGATCTAAACGATTTGCTGCTGACCGAATTGGTCACGCCTTTCCGGCTTCAGGGCAATGTTATTCCCATTGGTGCCAGCGTTGGCATGGCGGTTTGGCCGCATGATGGGCTGACTATCAAATCGCTAATGGAAAAGGCTGACCGGTCGCTTTATGCAGTTAAAAATAAGCGCAAACAGGAAGTGGCAGCAGCGGTAGCAGCCGAATAGGTCATGGGAAGAATATGCGGAGCTCCCGCATATTTCCCAGGCGTTATTTCATCAATTCGACTTCTTCAAAGTCTAGTTCAACCGGTGTTGCGCGGCCGAAGATAGATACAGAAACCTTCACGCGGCTTTTGTCGAAATCAAGCTCTTCGACAATGCCGTTAAAGCTTGCGAATGGTCCGCCCAGAACTTTGATCTGGTCGCCAATTTCATAGTCAACGGTGATGCGTTTCTTCGGCGCTGCTTCCAGCTCTTCCTTGGTATTCAGGATGCGTGCGGCTTCGGCTTCGCTGATAGCCTGCGGTTTACCGCTTGAGCCCAGAAAGCCGGAAACCTTCGGCGTGTTTTTCACAAGGTGATAAACATCATCAGTCATGTTCAGTTTCGCGAGCACATAGCCAGGGAAGAATTTACGCTCCGCCTTCACTTTTTTGCCGCGGCGAACTTCGGTCACTTCCTCCATCGGAACTTCGACTGCTTCAACCAATGGGGTCAATTCCAGACGCTCTGCTTCGGACATAATCCGTTCGCGAACCTTATTTTCAAAACCGGAATAGGCGTGAATGATATACCAGCGTGACGACATGTAATTCTTCTCTTCCTGAATGGACTCTATGGATTAACCGGCAAGCGAAAGGAGCCATTGGACGATCCCGGAAAATACCGTGTCGACGCCCAAAAAGAAAATGGCCAAAATGGTGGTCATGATCAGGACCATGATAGCCGTCTGGATGGT
This sequence comes from uncultured Sphingomonadales bacterium, assembly GCA_937129355.1. Taxonomy (GTDB): domain Bacteria; phylum Pseudomonadota; class Alphaproteobacteria; order Sphingomonadales; family Sphingomonadaceae; genus Sphingorhabdus_B. The sequence goes on from CAKZNA010000116.1 coordinate 8,511, forward strand.
TTCTGCCCGCGTCGGCCATACGACCTTGCTGACCTCTGCGCGCACTTCGCGCATGAATTTACCGGGGCTTGTTTTTGCCATTTTCTTACGTTCCTATTGCTCTACATCCGAGATAAGCGCCATCGCTCCGACCTTCGGGTCGAGAGCTATATAGGTTCCAATGTCGGAATGACCAAGGCCTTAGCCATCGATTCGTAAACGATCAAGCAGAATTGAGCGGGATATAAACTTCTCAGGTGACGATGCGGCTTTGATTGATTACGCATAATCCCATGAGTCATATTTCAAAGATCATGCTGCTGGGCAGCGGGGAATTGGGCCGCGAATTTGTTATCTCGGCGAAACGGCTGGGCGCATATGTCGTGGCTTGCGACAGCTATGACAATGCACCCGCGATGCAGCTTGCCGATACGCGTGAAGTATTTTCGATGCTTGATGGTGATGCTTTGCGCGGTACCATTGAGAAGCATGATCCCGATCTGATCGTGCCCGAAATAGAGGCCATCCGGACCGAGGTGCTTGCCGAGGTTGAGGCGCAGGGGCGCAATGTCATTCCAAGCGCGCTCGCGGCGCAGCTGACTATGAACCGCGATGCCATTCGCGATATGGCGGCAAAGGAACTGGGCCTTCGTACATCGGGCTATGAATATGCCGAAACGCGTGAAGAGGCATTGGCGGCGGGCGAACGGCTGGGCTTTCCGCTGGTGGTCAAACCGGTCATGTCGTCGTCGGGCAAGGGACAGAGCACTGCCAAGGATGCAGGCGAGCTTGGCAAGGCATGGGATTATGCCGTCGCCAATATGCGCGGTGATCGCCGCCGTGTGATTGTCGAACAATTCGTCGATTTTGATTATGAAATCACTTTGCTGACCATCCGCACCAAAGGCGGCATCCGGTTCTGCCATCCCATCGGTCACCGGCAGGAACGCGGCGATTATCAGGAAAGCTGGCAGCCTGCCGATATGAAAGCAGCGCATTTCGGCGAAGCGACCGCCATGGCTGAAAAGATAGTCGAAGCTCTCTGCGCAAAAAATGATTGGGGATATGGCCTGTTCGGTGTCGAATTTTTCGTGGGCCGCGACGGCGTGATATTCTCCGAACTCTCCCCGCGTCCGCATGATACCGGGATGGTGACTTTGATTAGCCAGCAACTAAGCCAATTTGATCTGCATGCCCGCGCGATACTCGGCTTGCCTATCCCGCATAACGCAAATTTGATTGCGATGACGTCGAAAGCTGCGGCGAGCGAGGTAATATTGGCAGACCGCGATTCGGACGATTTCGGATATAGCGGATTGGATGAGGCGCTATCACTTGGCAGCGGTGATACGCCCGTCGATATCCGAATGTTTGGCAAACCCGTCACCCGCCCCTATCGCCGCATGGGCGTCGCGCTGGCGTCAGGGAAAGATACCGGCAGCGCGCGCAAACTGGCCGCCGAAGCTGCCTCAAAGATTGTGATCAACTATAAGTAAAAATGGCAGGGGTGCACGGACTCGAACCGTGGGCCCTCGGTTTTGGAGACCGATGCTCTAGCCAACTGAGCTA
>CAKZNA010000117.1 GCA_937129355.1 uncultured Sphingomonadales bacterium
CTTGTTCGGCGTGCGCCGCTGGCGAGATCGAGCATGTCTTCTTCATCCTCGCTTGCAGCCTTCAGCTTCTCGAACCAGTCTTTCGCGACGATTACATGACAGGTTGAACAGGCCATCTGCCCCTCGCAAGTGCCTTCAAGCGGCTGCCCCGCTGCTTGAGCGACTTCCAGCAAGTTATCGCCATCGTTGGCGTCAACGCTCTGCGTGGTTTCACCATCGGGGCTTATTAAATGGATTTTGATGCTCATGCGAGTTGGTTCTCCGCTGCGACGTTTATGAGGCCGGCCGCCCTCTCAATCTCTGCGATAGTCGTATAACGCCCGAAGCCAAGCCGGATAGAGGATTTGGCTTGTGCCTCGCTCAATCCAATGGCCTGCAACACATGACTAGGACGTCCAGAGCCGCTGGCGCATGCGCTTCCGGCAGAGAACATGACCTCCCGGACGTCAGACATAAGGCGCGCGACATCCAACCCGTCCAAGCGGATATTCAGGTTGCCTTTATAGCGCTGCGTAGTGCTGCCGTTGATGGTCCAATGCGAAAATAGCTGCGTTGCCCGGTCCCAAAGCGTTTCGACATGCGCGGCATCCTGCGCCATCTGTTGCTGCGCCAATTGGGCCGCCGCGCCAAAGCCTACACATAATGCAGGCGACAGCGTGCCGGAACGTATCCCCTGCTCCTGCCCGCCGCCATGCATCAATGGCTCCAAGTCGACGCCATCACGCACCCAAAGCGCGCCGATACCCTTGGGCCCGTGGATCTTGTGCGATGATATTGCGATCATGTCCGGACCATCTGGAATATCCATACGTCCGAACGCCTGCACTGCGTCGCAAAGCAGCAAGCCGCGTGCATTATGCATAGCTTGGGCTATTTGAACGACGGGCTGTATCGTGCCGAGCTCGTTATTCACCAACATCATGATCCCCAACCCAACGCCAGTTTCAAAGGTTGAAGGCTCAACAATACCGTCAGGCGTTACCGAAGCGGTGAAGATCGGATGCGAAGCCGATGCGCCCACTGTATCAAGCACCGCAGCATGCTCGGTCGCCACCATAGTCCGACCAGCAGCAGCAGTGCCTTTGATCGCCATGTTAAGCGCCTCCGTCGCGCCGCTGGTAAAGATCACACGGCCATCCGGTGGGAGCAATGCCGCCACCTGCGCGCGCGCGGCCTCGACCGCAGCTGCAGCTGCTCTACCCGCCTTGTGTGCACTATGCGGATTGGCAAAATGGGTTTCCAGCCAGGGCGTCATGGCGGCAAAAGCTTCTGGAGCAAGCGGCGTTGTGGCCTGATAATCCAGATAAATCATGCTGCGGCTGCCCGCTGCTTGATATCGCGCCAAACGCCGAGAAAGCCCTTCACGTCGGATTCCAGCGTTTGCGGGCCGAAACTCACGCGGATTACTTCGCCCGCCGCCGTATCATTCCACCCCATCGCTTTCATCACATGGCTGGCTTTTAACGTACCGGAAGAACAGGCGCTGCCGGCAGAAATGCTGATCCCGGCCATATCAAAGGCAATGACTTGTGAATTGGCGCTGACGCCCGGCATTCGGTAGCTCGCGATATAGGGCACGCGGTCCCCGTCTGCGGCCACAACCTCTCCACCAGCAGAAATGATTGCGTCATCAAGCGAAGCGCGCAATCTTTCAGCTTCATCAAGCCAACTAGATTTATTCTCAATAGCTGCAACTAAACCCATGACTGAAGGGAGATTTTCAGTACCTCGCCGATATCCTTGCTCATGCCCGCCAGTGGGCCGCAACAAACCCAAATCGCGCAATAGCAACGCGCCAACTCCGGGTGGTCCGCCCAGTTTATGCCCAGCAATCACAATCATATCGGCATCTGGCAATGGCAGCTTTCCCGCACTTTGCGAGCAATCGGCGATCCAGATGCCTCCAACAGCACGAATGGCAGCGGCAAGCTGATCACATGGCTGAATGACGCCAGTTTCGCTATTTACTGGCTGAATAACGTAACGGCCACTTTCCTTGATTGTGCCGATGTCAATTGTGCCGCCAGACTGCACTGGCAATGTTACACCGCCGCCAAGGTTAGCGAACACCGCATCATGTTCAACTGCACTAGCGAACAAAGGCGCATCTGTATCCATCGCCATTCGTATCGCCTCGCTCGCGCCAGAGGTGAAGATAATCTCTCCATCCCAGTCCAAAGCCGCAGCAAGCCGTGCCCGTGCATCCTCTAGCGCCGCCTTTGCCGCCCTGCCATCGCTATGCGCCGAAGACGGGTTCGCCCACATATCCATCGCTGCCACCATTGCGGCGCGGGCTTCTGACAAAATTGGCGTTGTCGCGGCGTGGTCCAGATAGATACGGGGCTTTTGGGGCATTAAACTTTGAAGAGCCTTTTCATGACAGTTGCGAAAATCGCACTTACAACTATATAGGCTGCCAAGCCACTGCAAAGCCAGAAGCTTCATGTTTCTGGGCGCGCTCCGCAAAAATATTCGTTCTTACAGAAAAGCCATAACATGCCAGCAATTGCTATTCCCGGCCCTGAAGGCCGCCTCGAAGCCCGTTTTTCACCTCCACCAAAACCCCGCGCGCCCGTTGCGATGATCCTTCATCCGCATCCGCAGGCAGGCGGAACGATGAATGACCGCATCACACAGGCGATGTATAAAACCTTTGTGGATCGCGGCTTTGCGGTGCTTCGTTTTAATTTTCGCGGTGTCGGACGCAGCGAGGGCGAATTCGACAATGGCGTTGGAGAGCTTTCCGACGCGGCGTCGGCGCTCGATTGGGTGCAAAGCTTCCACCCCGAGGCTTCCACGACATGGGTTGCGGGATATAGCTTTGGCGCGTGGATCGGTATGCAGCTTTTGATGCGCCGCCCGGAAATTCGCGGATTTATCTCGGTCGCGCCGCCAGCAAACATGTATGATTTCAGCTTCCTTGCCCCTTGTCCCTCGTCCGGAATCATCATTCAGGGCGTGAATGACGAGGTTGCGACACCGAGCGGTTCACAAAAGCTGGTCGAAAAATTGCGCACGCAAAAGCATATCACCATTCACCATGATGAAATTCCGCGCGCCAACCATTTCTTTGAAAATGAAATGGAATTGTTAATGGGATCAGTCGATAATTATCTCGACATGCGGCTCGATCCGGAATGCCCGATCAAATAAGCCGCTATTAGCTGGCCTTCTGGGCTTCTATCAGCAAGCTGTTCCCTTGATCATCTGGAACCGCCCAAATCGCGATATTTCCAAGTATCACGATGGCAGCGATAATCATGAGAAGAGGTTTTTTGCTGAAACCCTCACGCATCCACATGCGTATGGCACCGTAAAAAAGCGCAAAGACACCGACCATTGCGGCTGAAAGCAGAAAATTGACCATGGCGCGTCACTATAGCCTGTGGATAATTGGTGCAAGAAGCAGCATTGGCCATAGCCATTAATGCGGCGAACCACTAAACGATGCGCAACGCGATTCTTCCAAACAGAGGATATGCCCATGCGTATTGCCATTGCCTCCGACCATGCCGCGCTAGAGATGAAATCGGCGCTGGTGGAATATATGCAAGATGCCGGACATGAAGTTGACGATCTGGGCCCGAATGCCCCTGATAGCGTCGACTATCCCGACTATGGATATAAGCTTGCAAATGCTGTTGCATCTGGCGATGCAGATAAAGGCGTGGCGCTCTGCGGATCGGGCATCGGAATTTCGATGGCGGTGAACCGTAACCCAGCATGCCGCTGCGCATTGGTGTCCGAACCATTGTCGGCTGCATTGTCGCGCGAGCATAATGACGCGAATGTCATTGCGATGGGTGCTAGGCTAACCGGCATTGAAATGGCCAAATCCTGCCTTAATGCATTTCTAAACACCGAATTTGGCGGTGACCGCCATGCCCGCCGCGTTGGCAAACTCTCCACCCCTGCTATTTGAGGGAAACATAATGTCAGAAGCCGAATTGATAGAAAGTGCCACAATGTCCGGATTTTTCAGCGATGATCTTGCAAGCTCTGATCCCGCCATCAGCAAAGCGATTGATGCCGAGCTAAGCCGCGAGAAGAAGCAAATCGAACTGATTGCATCGGAAAATATCGTGTCAAAGGCAGTGCTTGAGGCGCAGGGCTCAGTCTTCACCAATAAATATGCCGAAGGCTATCCGGGCAAGCGTTACTATCAGGGCTGCGCACCTTCCGATGATGTCGAACAATTGGCCATCGACCGCGCAAAACAGCTGTTTGATTGCGCCTATGCCAATGTTCAACCGCATTCCGGCGCGCAAGCGAACGGCGCGGTAATGCTGGCGCTAGTCAAACCGGGCGAAACCGTGCTGGGCATGAGCCTCGACGCAGGCGGGCATCTGACCCATGGGGCAAAGCCAGCCATGTCAGGCAAATGGTTCAACGCCGTTCAATATGGTGTGCGCGAAGATGATCATCAAATTGACTATGACGAGGTTGAGCGCCTTGCCGTGGAGCATCAACCCAAAATCATTATCGCTGGCGGTTCTGCCTATCCTCGCGTGATCGATTTTGAACGTTTCCGTGCCATCGCGGACAAAGTGGGCGCTTTCCTGCATGTGGATATGGCGCATTTTGCTGGATTGGTCGCAACCGGCCTACACCCCTCGCCCCTCCCCCATGCGCATGTTGTCACTACAACCACGCACAAGACCCTACGCGGCCCGCGCGGCGGCATGATCCTGTCGAATGACGAGGCGCTGGGCAAGAAATTCAACAGCGCGGTATTCCCCGGCCTGCAGGGCGGACCGTTGATGCATGTTATCGCGGCCAAAGCTGTAGCTTTTGGCGAAGCGCTGCGCCCTGAATTTAAGGGCTATTCAGCTGCGGTTATCGAGAATGCCAAAATTCTCGCCGCGACGCTTAGCGAGCGGGGCGCCAATCTGGTGTCTGGCGGCACCGATACCCATCTGGCGCTTGTTGACCTCTCACCCCTTGGCGTGACGGGCAAAGACGCGGATGAGGCGCTGGAGCGCGCTGGTATCACCTGCAACAAGAACGGCATTCCCAACGATCCGCTGCCGCCAACCAAAACCAGCGGTATTCGCGTTGGTTCGCCAGCTGGCACAACGCGCGGCTTTGGGCCCGCAGAATTCCGCGAAATCGGCCATATGATTGCCGATGTTCTGGAAGGCTTGCGACAAAAAGGCGAAAGCGGCGATCCGTCCGTCGAAGCAGAGGTTCGCTTGCGGGTAGAAACGATGTGTGATCGCTTCCCGATTTATTCCTCTTGATTTTGTCCGGTGATATACCCATCTAATACAGATACAGAGAGGGTTTACCTATGACCGATTTTTGCAATACCTGTGACGAGGAAGTTAACCCGGGCACTAAATTCTGCCCGAATTGCGGCGACAAGACGCCCGAACAACTGGCGGCTGAGAGCATTCCTTCGCAGGCCAAACATTATGTTGGCGAGGCTGCCGACGAATTATGGGGCGCAACCAAAGACGCCTATCATAGCGGCAAGCATCTTGCCGATGGCGATTCCGCAAAGAAAGTAGCGGGCGGCGCGGCACTTGGCGCGGCGGCCAGTATCATTGCTCCCGTTGGGCTAGCCGCTGGTGCAGCGATAGGTGCAGGAATTGTTGCCTATCGCCATCTCAATAAGAAAAAAGACCAGGAAGAGAATAAAGGCTAAATGCGCTGTCCATTTTGCGCCCATGAAGACAGCCAGGTTAAAGATAGCCGGCCCACCGAAGACAGCGCAGCCATTCGGCGGCGGCGGCAATGCGAAAGCTGTGCCGCGCGTTTCACGACATTCGAGCGCATCCAATTGCGCGAAATTTTCGTTCTGAAGAGCGAAGATAAGCGCGAAATATTCGATCGCAGCAAGTTGGAGAGATCTATCACGCTGGCCTGCCGCAAACGCGGCGTTGAGCCCGAGCGAATCGAGAAGCTGGCATCCAGCATCCAAAGACAGATCGAAACATCTGGCGAAAGCGAAGTTGCTGCTGGACGCATTGGCGAACTCGTTATGGATGGCCTAAAACAAGTCGACAGCGTGGCCTATATCCGTTTCGCATCGGTCTACCGCGACTTCACCGAAGCCAAGGATTTTGAGGATTTCGCCAGCAACGTGAAAGACGTTGGCTCACAGACTACGAGCGAAGATTGAGCCAAGCGCCAATCATTGTGCTGTGCCGCCCGCAATTGGGACAGAATATCGGTAAAGCGGCGCGCGCCATGCTGAATTTCGGGCTAACCGAAATGCGGATCGTGGCCCCGCGTGATGGCTGGCCCAATCCCGATGCCGGCCCTTCCGCCTCCGGCGCGGATATTGTTCTGGAAAAAGCACAGGTTTTCGAAAATCTCTCCGATGCTGTTGCCGACATAAATCACATATATGCCACCACCGTGCGCAAAAGAGGCGTCACGAAACAAGTGGTAACACCCGCCGAAGCCGCGGCCGAATTTCAATCAAACCAGGGCAGAAGCGCCATCCTGTTTGGCGCGGAGCGATCTGGCCTTGAAACCGAAGAGATAGGCTTTGCGCGCAAAATTCTGACCGTTCCGATTAATCCTGATTTCGGTTCGTTAAACCTTGCGCAAGCCGTTATTCTGTGTGCCTATGAATGGTCCAAAACGCAAGAATTACAAAGCCCGACATCGGTTGATATAGATCTGCCGGCACCGCAGCGGGAATTGGACGAAATGGTATTGCAGCTATTTGAACTGCTGGAACCTACCAACTATTTTTTCCCGCCCGACCGTGAACCGACTACGAGGAGAACGTTACAAAATCTACTCACGCGCCCCGGCTGGTCCAGCCAGGAAATACGGACAATGCGCGGTGTATGGAGCGCCTTTCGTAAAGGCCGGATTCGTTAGCTGGCCTTGAAATTCTGATTAAAATAGAGCAAAGATCAACACCGACATACAAGGAGAGCATTATGTCTATTTCTCTTACATTGCTTCTTTTGGCAGCAACGCCAGAATCCAGCCCGCCACCTGTTTCAGTCGTTCCTGAAAAACGGCTACCTACCGGATATGACACGAAGAAAGTTTGTAAAAGATTCGCAGCACCAACCGGAAGCCGCCTAGGCTCCCGGAAAGTTTGCAGAACCCAGGCGCAATGGGATGCCGAGAAAGCAGAAGCAAGCGAAGCAGCCAATCGTGCGCAAGGCAAGTCCAGTTGGGGCGAACATGGCTTGTCTGCTGGAGCGTTCAACAAAGGCGATTAAGCCTGAGTCCATATCGAGTTTTTTATAAGCAAACTTGCTTTGTGGTGAAATTCCCGCATAAGATTGTAAATTCAGCTCTGGAGAAACAAAATGATTTCGACACTTTCAATGTTGCTGCTGGCTTCTTCGCCAACAGCCGATGTCCCGGTCGTTCCCATGCCCACGCCTGTAAAAATGGCTTTTGGTGCGGATGGTAAGGCAAAAGAAAAGGCTGCGGATTATGACACGAAAAAAGTCTGCAAAAAATTTCCACCACCAACCGGAAGCCGCCTGGGCCCACGTAAAGTTTGCCGTACGCAAGCACAATGGGATTCAGAAGCGCGAGAAAAAGATAAAGAAATGGACCGCATGCAAGGTCGTTGGAGCCATCAAGGCAACTAACGCGCAATTTGGCGGAGTGGATCAGGCTCTGTGGTTGTCCCATTCATCAAATTCGTAAGCAATTGAAGCTTCGACGAGACTTTCCCATAGCTGGTCAGTAAGCCCAGCCGGCAGTGCTGCGCTTTCGGCTAGCCTTCTGACATTGGCCAATACTTGCGCCTTGCGCGTTTCGTCGCGAACAAGGTGGCGGGTATTCTTTATGCGTGCTGCTGCATCCATGTAGGAGAATCGCGCGACCAGCAGGTCAACAAGCTTTTGATCTATTGCATCGACACCTTTGCGAACGTCGGACATGGATTGGCAATCTTTGGCTGGCGGGATGTTTTCTTCGGTCATGGTTCGCGCCTTTAGGCGGAGCAGTGTTTCAAGTCGAGAGAAGAGTTGACTTGGGTCTGCAATATCGCCATAGGCCGCGCTTCGCAATTGGCCCCGCACTCCGGTGAAGCGGTGGCCGCGTTGGATTTTTCCAGCGGTGCGGTTCCGGATGAAAAGAAACAACGCTAATTGGAGATATACGCATGACGAAGCGTACCACATCGAAATATAAACTTGATCGCCGCATGGGCGAGAATATTTGGGGTCGCCCCAAATCACCTGTAAATCGCCGCGACTATGGCCCAGGCCAGCATGGTCAGCGCCGCAAGAGCAAGCTTTCCGACTACGGAATTCAGCTGCGTGCGAAACAGAAGCTTAAAGGCTATTATGGCGACGTAACCGAGAAACAGTTCAAACGCGCCTACAAAGAAGCATCAAGCATGAAAGGCGATACCAGCCAGCATTTGATCGGCTTGCTTGAGCGCCGTCTCGATATGATCGTCTATCGCGCGAAATTCGCACCAACGATTTTTGCCGCACGTCAGCTTGTAAGCCACGGCCACATTTTGGTGAACGGTGTAAAATGCAACATTGCGAGCCGGAAAATTTCGCTCGGTGATGTCATCAGTCTTGGTAACAAAGCGAAAGAGATGGCACTCGTTATCGAAGCCCAAGGCCTCGCGGAACGTGAAATTCCGGAATATGTGGTGCCAGATGGCAACGACAAGGTCACTTTCAACCGTATTCCTGTGCTGGACGAAGTCCCATATCCTGTAAAAATGGAACCAAATCTGGTCGTCGAATTTTATTCACGCTAAGTTCCGAACCCATCAGTTTCAAAAGGGCGGCTTTCGAAAGAAGGCCGCCCTTTTTTTGTTTGAGCCAAAGCTACGCGTCTGCAATAGACGACATAATATTTCACACGGAGAGAATTTATGCGCGCGCTAATCCCCGCACTTATCCCATTGGCACTGCTTGCCGCTTGCAAAAAAGCTGACAATGTAGACGTCGCCTCGCTTCCGGAAGTGACCGTTCCGGAGCTTTCAGAAGCGACCATGAAAGAGGTAACCAAAACGCTGTCTTCTGACGAATTTGAAGGACGCGCACCGGGATCGGCGGGCGAAGAAAAAACAATCGCCTATCTGGTCGAAAAATTCAAAGCAGCCGGGCTGGAGCCGGGTAACGGCGAAAGCTGGTTTCAAGATGTAGGTCTTGTTGAGATCAACGCGAAGAATATGTCGAACCTTACCGTGACCGGCAAAGACGGCGCGGCGATGAATTTTGCGCCGAGCAAAGATTTTGTGGCCGTCACTTATCAGGAAAAGCCAAAAATTGAAGTTGTAGATAGCGAGATCGTATTTGTTGGCTATGGCGTCAATGCCGAGGCACAAGGCTGGAACGATTATGAAGGCGTTGATGTGAAAGGCAAAACTGTCCTCATCCTCGTCAATGACCCTGACTTTGGTACCGAAAGCCTTGAGGGTGATTTTGGCGGCAGGGCTATGACTTATTTTGGCCGCTGGACTTACAAATTTGAAGAAGCTGCTCGTCAGGGCGCTGCTGCGGCTCTCGTGGTTCACGATACTGCGCCAGCTGCCTATGGCTGGAATGTGGTTGAATCGAGCTGGACCGGCCCGCAATTCTACGCGCAATCGGCCAATGGCGGTTCGGATCAGACAATGGCGAATGGCTGGGTCCAGAAAGATGCGGCCAAAAAGCTTTTTGATGCGGCTGGTGTCGATATGGAAAAAGCGCTGGCCGATGCCAAAACAAAGGAATTCAAAGCGATTGATCTTGGCTTGAAAGCCGGTGTTTCGTTTGAAAATGATATTTCCAAAAAGAACAGCAAAAATGTCGTCGGCATTATGAAGGGTGCAAAGCGGCCCGATGAATATGTGCTCTATACCGGCCATTGGGATCACCTTGGCCGCTGCACCCCTGCTCCCGATGGCGATGATATTTGCAATGGCGCCGTTGATAATGCCACTGGCACTGCTGCACTTGTGGCTCTTGCGGAAGGCTTTAAAGCGCAAGGCGCACCTGATCGCAGCGTGGTATTTCTAGCCGTAACGGCAGAAGAAAGCGGGCTTCTTGGTTCGAAATTTTACGCAGAAAATCCGATCTATCCACTCTCGCAGACAGTTGGCGGCGTGAATATGGATGCATTCTCTATGGCTGGTCCGGCGAAAAACTTGATGGTGGTCGGCAAAGGCAAGTCGCAGCTTGATGCGTATATCGACATAGCAGCCAAGGTTGAAGGGCGCGTTCCAGAAGCAGAGCCAACACCGGAAGCGGGCTATTATTACCGCTCTGACCATTTCAGCTTTGCCAAACTTGGCGTGCCTATGGTCTATTTTGAAGGCGGAGAAGACCTGCTGACGGGTGGACGTGAAGCCGGTAAGATAGCAGCAGAAGATTACCGTAAGAATCGCTATCACGGCCCCAAAGATGAATATAACAAAAATTGGGACTGGTCGGGCGTTATGGCTGACTTGAAGCTTTACTACCGTGTTGGACGTATGCTCGCGATGACCGAGGCATGGCCCAACTGGAATGAAGGCGATGAGTTCAAGCCGGCACGCGACAAGAGTCGCGGCGGAAGCTGATTAGAGCCAAATAGAACATTTCATGACTTACCGTATGCCCGCCGAATGGGCGCAGCATGAACGGGTGTGGGTCGGCTTTCCGTGGAATGGAAGTGAATGGCCGGTCGGGCTTGCTGCTGCGCAGGAACAAGTGGCGGCATTTGCAAACGCAGTTCATGATGGCGGGGAAGGCGAAGCCGTATATCTGATCGCGGGTAGCGAGGAGGCGGCTGCTCGCGCCAAGGCGCTGACCGAGACCGGCATTCATGTTCAACAGCGCAATATAGGCGACTGCTGGCTCCGCGATACTGGCGGCATCACGGTTTTCGAAGATGGTAAAAGGTTCGCGCGCAATTTCGGTTTTAACGGCTGGGGTGGCCGCTATCTGATGGCGGGTGACCAAAGCATTGGCAAGGAGCTGGCCGAGGATGCCGCACTGTCTGTCATAGACGGCGACTGGATATTGGAAGGCGGCGCTATTGATGTTGATGGCAGCGGCCTCGCCGTCACCACCGAAGAATGTCTTCTCAACCCCAACCGCAACCCGGGCCTTTCGCGCGAAGATATCGAAGCGAAGCTACTGCACGAATTGGGCATTGAGCGACTGCTCTGGCTCGGAAAAGGGCTTGTGGGCGATCACACGGACGGTCATGTCGACAATCTGGCACGCTTTGTTGCGCCGGGGCATTTGGTAATACCCAAACCATCCGGTTCAGATGATCCAAACGCTGAAATATATGCCGATGCAAAATCGCGCGCGGAAGCATTTGGTTTGCAGACTACGGTGCTGCCCTCTGTTGGCAGATACCTGCTAGATGGAGAGGTTGCGCCAGCTAGCTATATGAATTTCTATACCGGCAACACCGCCGTGGTCGTGCCAACTTATGACATGAAAAATGACGATAAAGCCGTTGCCAAACTTCAGGAGTTATTTCCTGACAAACGCGTAATTGGCCTTCCCTCCGGCGGTTTGCTTCGCGGCGGGGGAAGCTTTCATTGTTGCAGCCAGCAGGTGCCAGAGTGAATTTCGGCCTTCGCGCTTGGCAAAAGCACCAACAAGTTTCATAATGATCGCAAATTTTTTAGAGGAGTTTCCCAAATGAAAAACCAGTTCAAAATGGCCATGTTAATGGCAGGTGCTGCCGCGATGTTGCCAACCGTTGCGTGCGCGGAGCATCACGGCGACAAAAAAATGGCCGCTTCTAAAGATAATGCAGCGCTGGATGGCGTATTGAAATCCGACATTCGCAAGGGAGATATGGCGCGCGACAAATATCGCAACCCTGGTAAAACGCTCACATTCATGGGCGTTACGCCAGAAATGACCGTGGCCGAATATGCACCAGGCGGCGGTTGGTATAGCCGCGTGCTTGCACCTTATGTTGCAGAGAAGGGGAAATTTATCGGCCTGCAATTCGCGCCGGATCCGCTACCATTTCCCGACGCTGCCAAGGAACGCATTCGCGGTTTCAATACCGCATTCCCCGAAAGCCTGGCCAAGTCGTCTGGTTTGGATGCTTCCAAAATTACAGCCTATACAACTGACACCATCCCCGACGAAGCCAAGGGCACCGTCGATTTCGTATTCATCCCGCGCATGTTGCATAATCTGCTGCGTTGGAATGTTGCAGATAGTGAAATTAAAGCGATCCGTGCTTTGCTAAAAGACGGCGGAACACTTGGTATTGTTCAGCACCGCGCAAAGGATGACGCTCCTTATAGTTATACCGACGGAAACAAGGGTTATCTACGGACTGCCGATGTCGTTGCCTTCATGGACCTGAATGGCTTTGAGTTGGTCAAAAAGGCCGAGATTAATGCCAATGCAAAAGACACTGCTGATTATGAAAAAGGCGTTTGGACATTACCTCCGGGCCTTAGAACATCGAAGGATAATGCAGAAAATAAAGCCAAATATTCTGCAATCGGTGAATCAGACCGGATGACATTGCTGTTCAAAAAGCGCCCCTGACTTATGGCCCGAAATATCACCGTCGCCGCGCTGCAATTGCCGCTTGGCGGCGGTGAAGCGGAAAATATTGAAGCCGTCTGCGATCTTGTGTCCCAAGCCGCAACCAAAGGCGCGCAGGTCATCTTGCCGCCAGAACTCTTCTCCGGTCCGTATTTCTGCAAAACCGAAAGTGAAGAACATTTCGCCCTCGCGCATCCCGTCGCCGACCACCCATCGGTCCGTGCCATGGCGAAATTGGCGAAGCAGCTGAATGTTGCCATACCCACCAGCTTTTTCGAACGAGATGGACCGCATTATTATAACTCGGTCGCCATGGTCGGGCCCGATGGCGAGATCATCGGTATCTATCGCAAGAGCCATATTCCCGACGGCCCGGGCTATGAAGAAAAATACTATTTCCGGCCCGGCAATTCGGGATTCAAGGTCTGGGATGTTTTGGGCGCGAAGATTGGCGTGGGCATATGCTGGGACCAATGGTATCCCGAAGCTGCTCGGGCGATGGCGCTCATGGGTGCTGAACTTTTGCTTTACCCGACAGCAATCGGCAGCGAACCTGAAGAAGACCTTGATACCCGCGACATGTGGCGGCGCGCTATGGTCGGACATGCCGTGAGCAACGCGATCCCGGTTGTCGCATCAAACCGCGTCGGCGAAGAAGCGGAGCATGGCGGAACACCCCAGTCCTTTTATGGCACCAGCTTCATTACAGACGAAAAGGGCGATATTGTCTGCGATCTGGGCGACAGTGAAACCGGCCTGATCATCGCGAGCTTTGATCTGGACGAAACCGCCAAACACCGCGCAAGTATGGGTTTTTTCCGCGACCGTCGCCCCGATCTTTACGGCCAACTCGCGCAAGATAACTAAGCCGATTAACTTTTGCGCGGTCGTTGTTCCGCAACGGGCCAATACCAACTACCCACTGGATTCAAAGCCTTAACAATGCAATAACCAGTTATCAATTTGTTAACTCGCGAGTCATCTACAATGTTTCAATTTCGAAAAATCTCAACTTTTCTGGGCGCGGTGGCCCTGTTGGCCTCGTCGATACTCGCACCGCAAGCCGCAATAGCTGCACCCAAAGTTCATACTGTTGCTGAAATCGAAGCCCCGCTTAATTTCGGAGATTATTTCTGGGATGAAACAGGGGTTCCACAACGCGGGGCCGTGCGGATTGTAGTCGATATCAAAGCCGAGCAGCTTTATGTCTATCGCGGTGGCTATGAAATTGCGCGCACCAAAATCCTACGCGGGTGGGATAAATACGCAACGCCAACCGGCACGTTCAAGATTCTAGAAAAAGACAAAGACCATTATTCCAGCACCTATGACAATGCACCGATGCCGTATAATCACCGGCTAACGTGGAAGGGCGTGGCTATCCATGGTGCGGATGTCGATGATATTCATGCAACGCATGGCTGTGTTGGAATTCCGCTGGATTTCATCAAAACGCTCTGGCGCTATACCAAAGTCGGTGACCCGGTTCTTATTACCAAAAACTGGATGCCCAACGTCTACGGCTGATTTTTGAAAGCCTTTGCACGCTCGAACACGGCTTCAAACATTTCAGGCGTCAAACGGCCTGTCTGCGTATTGTACCGGCTACAATGGTAGCTATCCAGTAATATGCGCCCATCGGGCAAGACATGCTCGTGCATATGCCCAAACTTATAATCTGCCTGTTTGCCGCCAATATGGCGGATAAAGCTGTCATGCGCGATCTTGCCCAGCGCCACGAAAATTTTCAGCTCGCCCAATTGCGCAAGCTGTGCGGTTAAAAAGCGGCGGCAATTATTCGCCTCTTTCAATGTCGGTTTATTTTCCGGCGGTAGACATTTGACCACATTCAAGATGATGCAGCCTTCTAGTGAAACACCATCGCCCGCATGCCCATCAAATTCACCGCTACTAAGCTGCGTTTTGTTGAGGGTCGCAAATAGCAAATCACCCGAAGCATCGCCGGTAAATGCCCTGCCCGTCCTGTTCGCGCCTTTCATTCCCGGTGCGAGGCCCAGGATCGCCAACCAGGCATCGGGATCGCCCCACGCTGGCACGGGTGCATTCCACCAATTGGGATGCTCACTCTGCATTTTGCGCCGGAGCTTAACGAGCCGAGGGCATAACTTACAGTCGGGCTTCGGCTCGGTCGCCGCTAGGGGCATTTTGGAAGTGAATGAATCTGCGGCTTGCATGATGACCCGATTGCGATAAGGCGCGGCCATGCAAGGCACAAGCCATCTTTACCTAATCGCACTAGGTTCCAACCAAAGACATCCCCTGCTTGGCGCTCCGCCTGCGATATTGCGCCATGCTATCGACGCGCTTGAGATGGATGATATTGACGTCTTCACCGTCGCGCCAATCATCCACAGCCTACCGATAGGACCATCACAGCGCAAATACGCAAATTCTGCGGCGCTTTTGGTTTCAAATTTGGAGCCTGCCGAACTGTTACAGCGCCTGCATTCAGTCGAAGCGCATTTCGGCCGAAAAAGGCTTGGCCAACAATGGACGGCGCGAACATTGGATTTGGACATAATCCTATGGAGCGGTGGGATTTTATCTCGCGAAAACCCATCTCTCGCTATCCCTCACCCCCAGTTTCGCCAGCGCGGTTTTGTGCTGGGTCCAGCGTCCAAGATCGCACCGAAAATGGTTGATCCGATTACCGGTCTGACATTGGCACAATTGCAATACCGTTTTTTGCACCCAAAGCCGCTTGACCCCAGCGCAAACCCTGCCTAGGGAAACTCCGCGCTTCCCGATTGCGGGCCAGCGCTATTCCCATGGGGGCCCTTAGCTCAGTCGGTAGAGCAACTGACTTTTAATCAGTAGGTCGCTGGTTCGAACCCAGCAGGGCTCACCATTATTTCAATAATTTACATCAGAAATCTCGAAAGATTCTTAACTTGATTCGTCGATGGGGCAACATCTCGGGCAACAAAAGCCACGGAGATTGCCAAAAATTTATTTTCTTTGTTGGAATGGTTTTTGGCAAATGCAGTGCAGGATTACACCCGCACCGCTTCACGAATCAGTGTTTTAGCGGAGGCTCGTGAAGAACGGTTTGCCGGTTCATTGGGATAATGGAAGATCGTAGGAACATCCGCTTCCAACGTAGCTATGAGTTTACTGGAGTCCTTCTTCGAGCCGTGCCTTCAAATCTGGGCCAACTCGTTTAAATCCCAATAGCTGTGCTGCTGTACGAATAAGATCATCGTCGTGCCCTCCCGCATTATCTTGACGCGCTATTGCCAAGGCACCTTCTATTTCGATCAAAGAAATATTGCAGGCCTTTAAAGTTGGTCCCTGCTCCGATGATCGATTGCTCACTAGCGGGCTTTTTTGTTGCTCAAGTGTAAACCAGAACTCATCATCATCTCGGAGCACTTTGGAGTATTGCCTTGCCTTACGCAGAGCTTTGAGTGTTATTTTATTGATCCTTGCGCCAGCACGCTCCTTTCCAAACGCCTCTGCGACACGGCGAGCGACTTCATCTTGATGTATCGGCCCCTCAAGTCCAACAATTTTCTCGACAAGTTCTGCTAAAACATCGGAATGCACTTCATGTGGCTCGTGAAACCTTGAAGCGGTTACGTCAGACCGCTGATAAGCTGGCATTTGCCGCTCAACAATATCTGGGATTTCTATATTTGCAACAGTTGCCGACGGTACGGGCTTTGGCAAAAAGTTATTTGATCCGGGAACTTCAATTCCATTCTCGCTCACCGTTTTAGCCATTTCCAAAGCTGCTTCCAATCGTTGGATTTCTGCGGCGCGATTATAAAACCAGTCAGTGCTCCAAATACGGTGGAAGCGCCAACCGA
>CAKZNA010000118.1 GCA_937129355.1 uncultured Sphingomonadales bacterium
CATCTTGTTTGACTGTGCGAAGGGCGGCAATATTGTCGCCCTTTGTATAACCGGGTTTTAACGGCGGGCGACGCCGTAGACTCATCAGGGGAATGAGCGCCTATGTCTGATCAAACCACATCCGACTACGAGACAGATCTTCACGAGGCCGATGATGCTGTTGCGACCTTCGAACGGGACGACCACACTCTGCTCGCCCGTGTTCGAACTAATTTGCACTCGTATCCAACACTCATTCCTGCGTGTGTTCTGCTTGTCAGCATTATTGCGTTCGGCCTTATCGCACCGCGCTTTCTATCTCCCTATGTAATGGGCCTTGTCCTGCAGCAGGTAACCGTGATCGGTGTGGTTGCCATAGCGCCCATGATCAAACGAACACCTGTGCCGGAATTCCCGCAATCAATCACTTGCGCAGGTTCCGCAAACCCGCCAACGCCGACAATACCTACACCGGTAATCGCTAGCGTCCCGGCGATCATCGCCCAGAAGGTAATCGGGATCTGTTTACGCAGTCCGCCATAATAACGCATATCCTGCTCATGGTGCATCGCGTGGATGACACTGCCTGCGCCGAGGAAGAGTAGCGCTTTAAAGAAGGCATGCGTGAAGAGATGGAACATCGCCGCGCTGTACGCGCCGACGCCAGCGGCGAAGAACATGTATCCAAGCTGTGAACAGGTCGAATAAGCGATCACGCGTTTAATGTCTGTTTGGACGAGGCCGACTGTGGCCGCAAAAATCGCCGTGGTCGCGCCCACTATTGTGACGACGTTCAACGCATATTGGCTGGCCTCAAACAGAGGCGACAGGCGGCAGACCATGAATACGCCCGCTGTCACCATCGTTGCTGCGTGGATAAGCGCAGACACAGGCGTCGGGCCTTGCATCGCATCGGGCAACCAAGTGTGCAGACCAAGCTGTGCCGATTTGCCCATCGCGCCGATGAACAACAATATGCAAAGGATCGACATGGTATCCATGCGGAAGCCTAGAAAGCCGATGCTTGATCCGGCTTGGCCGGGTGCAGCGGCGAGGATGGCCGGAATATCAACCGTCTGGAACACCAGAAACACACCGAATATGCCGAGCATGAAGCCAAGGTCACCGACACGGTTGACCACGAAAGCCTTGATCGCGGCGGCATTGGCCGAAGGCTTTTTATACCAGAAGCCGATGAGGAGATAGGACGCGAGGCCAACCCCTTCCCAGCCAAAGAACATCTGTACCAGATTGTTCGCCGTCACCAGCATCAACATCGCAAAGGTAAAGAGCGATAGATAGGCGAAGAAACGCGGCTGGTCCGGATCTTCCTCCATATAGCCCCAGCTATACAGGTGAACCAGCGCGGAAACGGTGGTGATGACCACCAGCATGACAGCGGTCAGGCTATCAACGCGGAGCTCCCAGTTAAATTCCAACCCGCCCGATTGCACCCATTGCATAACGGGCATGACATAGGGCTGTGCATCGCCGCCAATGAAAGCGAGGAATATCGGCCAGCTGAGCGCGCAAGACATGAACAGCGCGCCCGTGGTCAGCGCTTTTGACGCGGCTGCACCAATGAAACGCTGGCCCAGCCCTGCGATGATCGCTGCCAACAAGGGCAGGAATACGATAATCTCAATCGAAGACATCAACTGCCCCTACCCCTTCATCCGGTTTACATCATCAACCGCAATCGTGCCGCGGCCGCGGAAGTAAATTACCAAAATCGCCAGACCAATCGCCGCTTCTCCGGCTGCGACAGTCAAAACAAACATCGCGAAAATCTGTCCGGTCAAATCGCCAAGAAAGGCGCTGAACGCCACCAGATTGATATTCACCGCAAGCAGGATTAGCTCAATCGCCATCAGGATGATGATCACATTCTTGCGGTTCAGGAAAATGCCCAGCACGCCCATCACGAACAGGATGCTGCTGACGACCAGATAATGTTCGATGCCGATCATAGCTCGACCCCCTTGCCGGTTTCGGGCTGCATATTGCGAACGGCATCTTGCGGACGGCGGCGAACCTGCTGTCCAATATTTTGCGCACGCGGGCTGAAAGTTTTGCGGTGGGTCAGCACAATAGCGCCAACCATAGCCACGAGCAGGATGAGCCCTGCGCTTTCAAACAGGAAGATATATTTGGTGTAAAGCAATTCGCCCATCGCCTGAATATTCGGCACATTGGCGGCAGCGGCGGCTTTGCCGTCGGGCGTGCCCAGCGTAACCGCGCCAGCCTTATAAGCGCCAAGGCCAAGTATCAATTCACACACCAGAACAATCGCGAGCAAAATGCCGAGCGGCACATTCTTGATAAACCCGGCGCGCAATTCGGCAAAAACAGTGTCGAGCATCATGACGACAAACAGGAACAATACCGCAACCGCGCCGACATAAACAATCACCAGCAGCATCGCGATAAATTCTGCACCGACGAGCACCATAAGGCCCGCCGCGTTGAAGAAACAAACGATCAGCCACAGCACACTATGCACCGGATTGCGGGAAAAAATCACCATCGCCGCCGCCGCGATCAGCAGCGAGGCAAATAGGTAAAAGGCGACGAGTTGGATCATGCTGCGCAGCCCCTATCGATATGGTGCA
Source organism: uncultured Sphingomonadales bacterium (assembly GCA_937129355.1). Lineage (GTDB taxonomy): Bacteria > Pseudomonadota > Alphaproteobacteria > Sphingomonadales > Sphingomonadaceae > Sphingorhabdus_B. The sequence continues at coordinate 2,592 of CAKZNA010000118.1, forward strand.
TCGGCGGCAAGGTTTGCGGCAATTGCACGCTCCCATTTGTCACCATTGGAGAGGAGCTTGTCTTTATCATACAGCAATTCCTCCCGCGTTTCGGTTGCATACTCAAAGTTTGGCCCTTCAACCACGGCATCGACGGGGCAAGCCTCCTGACAAAACCCACAGTAAATGCATTTCGTCATGTCGATATCGTAACGCGTGGTACGCCGCGAACCATCATCGCGCGGCTCCGCCTCAATCGTGATTGCCTGTGCAGGACATACCGCTTCGCAAAGCTTGCACGCGATGCAGCGTTCTTCGCCATTGGGATAACGCCGCAAAGCGTGCTCCCCGCGAAAACGCGGGCTCAGCGGGTTTTTCTCGAACGGATAATTGATCGTCACCTTTGGCCTGAAAAAATATTTCAAGGTCAGCCAATGGGCTTTGACAAATTCCCAGAGCGTGAAGGTTTTTATATAGTGGGTGATTGCGGTCATTTAGTATCCTTGAGATTATAAGCCGCAGTGCCGGAGCAATGGCCAGCCAGAAAATCAAAGTTTGTACTGATATTGTCGTATGTTTCGAACCGTTCGGAAACCACTCTAACAACCCTGGCTGCTAGTGCCCCGCGAACTTGCTTGCCAGTTTTCGTAAAAAGTAACTCAAGCTTCGCCCCGACGCCGTTGTTTAGCCGTGTCATTGTCCAATCATTGCCAACAATTGACAATTGATACTGACCCGTCAGATCCTCACTACCCGCGAACTTCACGCTAGCCGAATCTATCAAGGTTTCGCCAGATTCTCCGCTAACGACAATTTCGATACGATCTGCCGATCCATGTGGGTCTTCAACGTTGCAGGTGATTGCCGCACTTTCCAACGTTGGAACAGCATTCTCTAATATCGAAATCGGTGGTTTTTCAACCGCAGCCATTAGTAATAAAGCAATCATCACCCATACCTCGTCAGCATGAGCCATCCGCTCACAAGGAAGATCGCGAGCAGCGACAGCGGGAGAAACACCTTCCAGCCAAGCCGCATCAGTTGATCATAGCGGAAGCGCGGGACGGTTGCGAAGACCCAGCTGAACAGGAAGAAGAAGAAGAATGTTTTGGCAAATAGCCATATCCAGCCCGGAACCAAATAGAGCGGCTCCCATTCAAATGGCGGCAACCAGCCCCCGAAAAACAGGATCGCGTTGAGCATGCACATCAGCAGGATATTCGCATATTCACCGAGCCAGAATAGCGCGAAACTCATTGAGCTATATTCGGTCTGATACCCCGCAACCAGCTCGCTTTCTGCTTCGGTAAGATCGAACGGCATACGCGCGGTTTCAGCGAGCGAGGATATGAAAAACAGCACCCACATCGGGAAGAGCAGCAGGTTGAAGAAATAGCCATTGATACAGCCAAGCCCATGCCCGCGCTGCGCTTCTATAATGGCATTCAGGTTAAACGTCCCTGCCCACATAACTATGCAGACGAGTATGAAACCTATTGAAACTTCATAAGAAATCATCTGCGCAGCGGCACGCATCGCGGAATAGAAAGGATATTTAGAGTTTGATGCCCAACCCGAAA
>CAKZNA010000119.1 GCA_937129355.1 uncultured Sphingomonadales bacterium
CGATGCGTGTGATGCCTTTTTCAACCAGACCGGTGAATATGCGCGCGCCATCGGCCAAACGGTTAAGCACAGGCTTGGGCAGGTGTTCTACCGCGCCATCAATAAGCAGAAGATCTGCCTTTCCCTTGATTTTCTTGCCGGAAAGCGCCTCTTCAACCGAAAGCCTGTCACACTGGGCGACCAGCGGGCTGAGCAATTGCGCAAGGTAGCCGCTGCCGCAATCTATCACCAAAGCATGCTCAGTTCCTTGAGGATTGGCTTCCTGCAACAGCACGCCCTGCACCAAAGGCGCTGGCAAGCTGCCGCCATTTTCCAGGCGAATCGCACGATCCATATAGGCAATGTTGCGCGAATCTGCGGGCACGAAGTCTTCGCGTGCAACCGCTCCCATCCTGCGCAGGACAAACGGAGCGTTAACGCCGCTTGTTCGCAATTGGCTGACAATCATGGCTTTGCGCGCTTGCGCCATGGTGAGGACTGAGGTGCTTTCGGGAGAATCAAGCGTTGTCACAATATCTAACTCTTGTCGGTTGGGACGCGAAGTGCCTTAAGCGAGACAAATCCGAAGGCCAAGGGCTTTGACCGTCGCAAACTGTCGCAGCTATGGGCATGGCGACAAACAGGAGTGCACACAATGAGCGATATGATCACGATAAGAGAAGACGACCTGATCGAAACAATTGCCGATGCGCTGCAATACATCTCCTATTATCACCCGATGGATTATATCCGCGCGCTTGGCGATGCGTATGAGGCGGAGCAGTCTCCCGCCGCCAAGGATGCAATTGCGCAGATACTCACCAATTCCCGCATGTGCGCGGAAGGCCACCGGCCGATTTGTCAGGATACCGGCATTGTGAATGTCTTTGTGAAATGGGGCATGGATTGCAAGCTCGACAATACGGACCGCTCGCTACAGGATATCTGCGATGATGGCGTGCGTCGGGGCTATAACCATCCGGAAAATAAGCTGCGCGCATCGGTGCTGGCCGACCCTGCCTTTACCCGCCGTAATACCAAAGACAATGCGCCCTGCGTGCTGTCGGTCGAAATGGTGCCGGGTAATAGCGTGTCTATCGATGTTGCTGCAAAAGGCGGCGGCAGCGAGGCAAAGAGCAAGTTTAAGATGATGAATCCATCCGATAATATTACCGAATGGGTCAAAGAAATGATCCCGCTAATGGGGGCAGGTTGGTGCCCGCCGGGTATGCTGGGTATCGGCATTGGCGGCACGGCGGAACATTGCGTGAAGCTGGCCAAGCAGTCTTTGATGGATCCCATCGATATGGGGCAGCTTAAAAAGCGCGGTGCGCAGAATGATATAGAGCAGCTGCGCATCGATATTTTCGACGCGGTCAATGCGCTTGGCGTTGGTGCGCAGGGGCTTGGCGGTCTTTCCACCATTCTCGACGTGAAGATTATGGATTATCCCTGCCATGCGGCCAACAAGCCGGTTGCGATGATCCCCAATTGCGCCGCCACCCGCCATGCGCATTTTACACTCGACGGCAGCGGACCTGCCTATCTGGAGCAACCAGACCTGACGCAATGGCCGAAAGTAAACTGGCAGCCCGATAGCGATGCAAAGCGCGTTGAGCTGGACAAGCTGACGCCCGAGGATGTGCAAAGCTGGAAACATGGCGACCGTTTGCTTTTGAGCGGCAAGATGCTCACCGGACGCGATGCCGCGCATAAACGCATTGCCGATATGCTCGCGGCTGGCGAAGAACTTCCCGTCAGTTTCAAAGGCCGCATGATTTATTATGTCGGCCCAGTTGATCCAGTGGGTGAAGAGATTGTTGGCCCCGCTGGCCCCACCACGGCAACGCGGATGGATCAATTTATGGATATGATGTTAGAACAAGGTCTGCTCGGTTGTGTCGGCAAAGCCGAACGCGGTCCCGCCGCAACGAAAGCCATCGCCAAACATAAATCGGCCTATCTGATGGCAGTTGGCGGCAGCGCCTATCTGGTCAGCCGCGCCATCAAGGGCAGCAAGGTTGTTGGCTTTGAAGACCTAGGCATGGAAGCGATCTATGAATTTGAGGTCGAGAATTTTCCCGTGACGGTGGCGGTGGATAGCAACGGAGAGAATGTCCATACGCTTGCACCTGCGCATTGGAAGAAACGGATTGCGGAGGAAGGATTGTTGGAAAGGGCTTGATCAAAAAAAACCCAAGTAGATTTCGGTTCAAACATGCTTCTATTGGGATGCTCCTGCAAATTTAGGAGCACACAATGGACATCGAAAATGGCGACAACCGTTGGTTCTCACGGCGGCCAGAAGAAGGCGAAGAAGCGCAGTGGTTGAAGGAATCAAGCCAACCAAATAGAAAGTTCAAATTCCAAGCTCGGCAGGGAAGGAAATGTAAAATGCATAAAGGCTCATGCAATTGCGGTGCGGTCAGCTTCACCGTCGAAGGCGATCTTGCGCCGCCCGATGCCTGTCATTGTAGCCAATGCCGCAAACAGTCGGGGCATTATTGGGCGTCGACCGATGTCCCCGATGATCGCATCACCATCCATGGTGAAGATAATATCACCTGGTATCAGGCATCGGAAAAAGTGCGGCGCGGTTTCTGTAAAACTTGCGGGTGCTTTCTATTCTGGGACCCGATTCACCATCCTCGCATTGCCGTGGCTATGGGCGCATTTGATGGCGCGACGGGTGCAAAGCTAGGCAGCCATATCTATGTGGCGGATAAGGGCGGTTATTATGAGATTGCCGATGGCCTGCCTCAGAATGAGCAATAATCATTGATTTAAAGCGCGTAAATGTCGATGTTGGAGAAACACGAGGAGAG
>CAKZNA010000120.1 GCA_937129355.1 uncultured Sphingomonadales bacterium
CTGCTTTTCGTATGTTGTGTATAACCCAGAAAAGCTCATGAGGCGAATGATTTAAGATTTTCGCCTGATGGCATGTCCCGGTATTCCAATGAGGTCGCTTCAATTGCCGCAGACATTGGCTTATGCAATTGTCAACATGGCTGAGTTCTCAGCACACAGACCGATTGGAAGATGCGAGCAATTAATGAGTGATTTCAGGAAATTATCCGATTCTTTTTGGGCAAGCCCACAGATCGCGCCAATCGATATCGCAACAGCGCGTGAACTTGGAATTGCCACCATCATCAACAATCGGCATCTGCACCGCGCCCACTTTTTCTTTCAACATCTTGGCTTCACCATAGGGCGTCGGCAAAGGTGTGTAGGCTATGTTCGTATACCGCAAATAGGCTTCCAATTTGCCAGTATAGTAAGAAATCCGTGATCCGTAGACTATCATTTGACCCTCCTCACTAGAAAATGGAGCTGTGCTGACCGCCATCGATCACGATATTTTGACCAACAATAAATCGCGCCAAACCACTGCATAGGAAAGCCGCCATTGGCGCGAGGTCATCAGCATCACCCATAAAACCGGCTGGTATGTGATTATGTTCCTTGAAATGCGCCCGCACAATTTCTGGTTCGGGTTCAAGTCCAAATGCATCCGCATAGGCTCCCATGATTTCCGATGCACCTTCCGTCGCGAACATGCCGGGCAATAGGTTGTTCAGGATAACGCCATGGGGAGCAATCTCCCGGGAAACGCTTGCTGTATAGTTAAGCAATGCGGACCGTGCCGGGCCAGACATCAACCTCCAGATCATTGGATTTTTCGCTGAAAAAGTAGCAATGTTGACGATTCTGCCCCAGCCTTTTTCCTTCATTGCCGGAATATAATTGCGCATGATTTCAATCGGGCCGATCAAGGCCGTATCTACCGATTCACGCCACATATCGGACGTTACCTTCAGGAAGTCTCCGTTTGGATCAGGCGGCTTAATCGTGATCGCCAATATGTCGGGATCAGGACAAGCGGCGAATAAAGTCTCGCGGCCTTCTTCGGTGGAGGAGTCTGCAACAACCGGAGTGACCGGAACGCCGTATTTCCCAGCGATTTCCTCTGCAGCTTTTTGTAACCGTTCCTCTCCCCGAGCGGAGATAACTAATTCGGCTCCTGCCTCCGCTAAACGTTCAGCAGTTGCTCGCCCCATACCGGCACTCCCACCCGCCATGATCGCTTTTTTTCCTTTAATCATCAGATCCATTTTCAGATTCCTTCTGTCAGTAGATGTCGCTCAACTATTCCTTGATTACGTTAGCTAGCTGCGTCGCAACCCTGCTTCATCCAAGCGCCAACGCAGTGTTTCAATCCGGTCCTGACCAAAAAAAGGCTCGCCCTTAAAAACCATTGTGGGCACTCCCCAGTGGCCGGATTGCTCAAGCAACCTATGATTTTTCTCTATCTCAGCCCTTGCATCATAGTGCGCGAAAGCGCTTTCCATTTCGGACAGATTCAGGCCGGCTTTCTGGGCGGTAAGTGCCAGATGGTCACCTTTGTCCCAGTCTTTGGTTCCGCCCCATAACAAAGTCGCTACATGATGCGCAAAATCGATACCTTTGCTTTGCCGCTCTGCCTCAACGCCAAGCATTGATAATCGCCAAATATTGGGTTGTTCTTTGGGTACTTCAAAGGTTTCCATATCTTGGACAACCGGGTCCGGTTTCGGCCAGAAAAACGGTAAACCCAGAAACGCCGCCCGGCGCCGGGAGTCCATAACGATATATTGGGGACGCTTTTTATCGGCAGCATCGAACACAGTCGATTTGGCGCGCAAAGCAATTGGCAACACAGGGCGCAGCGCAACACTAACCGCATAATCGTCGCGCAGTTGAAGCAAATCTGGTGTCACCAAATAAGAATATGGGCTTCTGAATGACCAGAATACGTCGATTGTATTGACCATGATATTCTCTCCCAAAATTCGCTGGCTGCGCCTGAGCCATAAAGTAAGTGCTGCTCGAATCGACAATTAGGTAGCAATACCTATTATTAGGTATTATATACTAATTTGCAACATGCTTTTGCTTAACCCACTCAGCTGCAAGGATAATTGGACAGATGAAGAAGCGCTCAGCCACAGCCGAACGCATTTTGGAAGCAAGCAGGCGCGCATTT
>CAKZNA010000121.1 GCA_937129355.1 uncultured Sphingomonadales bacterium
GTGGAAGTGTTCAAGCAGAGTGACGAGCTGGTTATGGTGATGGAGAGCGTTGGGTTGATTGAGGTGCGGGAGCCGGGTGTGGCGATTGCGGAATGAGGCTAGCTAGCATCTGCTTTGGGCGCAAAAGCGGAAATCACAGAGACAGTTGCTTCTGGTTTGCTTCCAGCCCCCTCGCAGACTATCGACCAGCATCGGCGTACTTAAATTCGATCATTTCCGCATTTGGTTTGGGGGTCGCCTCTTCCAAACCCTGTTCTTCGGCATTCTCGACACGGTTTCGGCCATTCGACTTTGCCTTGTAGAGCGCTGCGTCGGCTCGCGCGAATAGCTGCTCATAGGTCTCTCCAGCACGCGCTGTTGCCACGCCAAAACTCGCAGTCAGACGGATATTGTCGCTTAGGCCGGAATGTTCAAGACTTGCAAATGCCAGCCTGATCCGGTCGGCCAGCCGTTCGGCTGGACCATTCGGGCAATTCCAGACTGCGATGCAGAATTCCTCCCCGCCAATTCGGCCCGCCATGTCGCATCCACGCACCGTCTTTCCAATGAGTTTGCCAATGCCCGAGATCGCCTGATCGCCCGCCTGATGCCCCCAAATATCGTTTACCTTCTTGAAGTGGTCGATATCGGCCACCACTAAGCTGAGCGGACGTCCCTCCGTCTGTGCACGCGGGAGAAGGTTTCGCATCGATTCTTCAAACGCCCCCCGGTTGCGCAGCCCGCTTAGGGCATCACGTTCACTGCTTTCGCGCAGCGCGGTCGTCCATTCGGCGATAGTCGCACCGATCAGAACCATAGCCATGGACACCCCTTTTATTCCGAGCACAAGCCCGATCAAGGAGTAGTAGATCGAGTCTCGATAAACCTCTGCAGGTATCGACTGCTCGAACAGCAGGGTCAGTGTTGGCCTGACGAGGAAATCGGCGGCCTGGAATGCCATGACCGCGACAATCGCGACATCAATCGCGGAGCGGCGCCGCGCCGTGAGCAGCGTAGTCACCCCCATGGCGAACATGACCCCGTAACCCACATTGATGACGACAAGTCGCGGACCGACATCATTGGAAAGGCTGACTGCCAGCCCCAGCGTCAATGCACTAATCAGGTAAACGACGGCAAAACTTCCCAGATGCAGCCGCTGCCCGGCGCGCTCACACACGGATGCTATCAGTACGGTGGAGCCAAGAGTATAGAAAACCTGCGTCGCATGAAAAACGTAAAAGGCGTCGGCTGGCAGAAAGTGGGTGATCAGAAATCCTACCGCCGACAAGGCATAGGCAATACCAAAGCCGAGTACATGACGTTTCATGCGTCCTACTCGCCATAACACCGCGAACGTCGCCGCAAAAAACAGTGCCATCAGCGGGGTCACCAATCCAAGAATTTGCGTTTGCATCTAACCGTCGCGCTCCTGTGCCAGCGGGTTATGCCAATATGGTTAAGGGCGTCTTAAGGAATTGCATTTCATAGCGTCAGCAACAACCTGCGATAGTCCGCTTTCGGGCTAAAGTGGGTGTTCGGGGCATTGTGATTTGCTAAGCCGCGTCACTCATTTCCGTAAATCGCAACGCTGTTTTCGCCTTCGCTGGTGGCGCGGCCGCGATACATTCCTTTTGTGTCGAAGCTATAGATAGCTTGCCCCCACGGCGTGGCGATAATGACGCCGCCACTACCGCCTAGGGCTCCCATATCGGCAATCACATCATCGGCGATTTGCTGAATCTCCTTGTCATCCAGCATGAATTCGCTCGCATGGATGGCATATTTGTAATGTCCATCGGCATCTTTGGGCACGGAGAGTTGCGCTTCCTTGATGGCTGCCGGAAAGCGCAGCCGAATTCGCGTGCAGATTTCCTGCGCCACGCCAATGCGGATAAAATATTCGCCTGAGCCTGTCGCGCTTACGGCGCAGCTGCGGTCGTCAGCGTAGGTTCCCGCGCCGATGATCGGCGAATCCCCGATACGCCCCCAACGCTTTCCGGTCATCCCGCCGGTTGATGTGCCTGCTGCCATATTGCCTTTTTGGTCCATTGCCACAGCACCGACCGTGCCGAATTTATAATCCACATCGGCGCGGCTCACGCGTTTGGCTTTGAAATCCTTGATCTGTTTTAGACGCCTTGGCGTCGCGAAATATTCTGGATCAACCTGCTCCAAACCCTGTTCTTTACTGAACTGATCCGCGCCTTTGCCAGATAGCAGCACATGCGGGCTTTTGTCTTTCACCGCTTCGGCCAGCAGGATGGGGTTTTTCGTGCGGCTAACTCCGGCAACCGCGCCAGCCGATAGATCGCTGCCATCCATGATGCTGCTATCGAGCGAGTTGGTTTCTTCCCATGTATAAACCGCGCCCTTGCCAGCGTTAAAATTGGGATCATTTTCCAAAAGCACGATTGCTGCCTTGATCGCCTCCATCGAAGACCCGCCATCGCGCAGGATTTTCGAACCGGCATCGAGTGCCTTTTGCAGCGCCGCGCGTATCTCAGCATCTTTTTCGGGCGTCAACCTGCTGCGCTCTATTGTCCCCGCTCCGCCGTGAATGGCAATGGACCATGTTTCGCCGCCGCCTGAATGGGTTTCGGCGGATGCAGAGCTGGCCAACCCGGCCAATGCCAACAATGCCAGAATGAAACGCAGCATATTCTCTCTCCTGATTATCTGCCTATATCTTTACGCTTATCTTTTGCGGGCTTTCCGCCTATATGTCCGCTATTATTGCCCGCCTGACAAGAGCATATAGATATGAGTGAACATAATCCCGGCCTGCGCCCATGGCGCGATATTGAACGGCGGACGAGCCGCCAGATTATGGTCGGCAATGTACCCGTCGGCGGTGATGCGCCGATTGCGGTGCAGACGATGACTAATACGCTGACGTCGGACGTAAAAGCGACGGTCGATCAAATCCGCCGGTGTGAGGATGCGGGCGTGGATATTATCCGCGTATCCTGCCCCGATGTGGAAAGCACGGCAGGGCTGAAACAAATCGTCCGCGCGGCGCAAGTGCCAATCGTGGCCGACATTCATTTCCACTATAAACGCGCGCTAGAGGCTGCCGATGCAGGGGCCGCCTGCCTGCGGATCAATCCGGGCAATATCGGTTCGGCTGAGCGCGTGAATGAAGTGGTGGCCGCAGCAAAAGCCAATGGCTGCTCGATCCGTATCGGCGTGAATGCAGGCAGCCTGGAAAAAGACCTACTTGAAAAATATGGAGAGCCCTGCCCCGAAGCGCTGATCGAAAGCGCGCTTGATCATATCAAGCTGCTGCAGGATCGAGATTTCCATGAGTTTAAAGTCGCGGTGAAGGCATCCGACGTATTCCTTGCCGTGGCCGCCTATATGGGGCTGGCCGATGCAGTGGATTGCCCCCTTCATTTGGGTATTACCGAAGCTGGCGGGCTGATCGGCGGCACGGTGAAAAGCGCGCTTGGCATTGGCAATCTGTTATGGGCGGGGATTGGCGATACGGTCCGCGTTAGCCTGTCTGCCGAACCCGAAGAGGAAGTGCGGGTGGCCTATGAAATTCTGAAATCACTCGGGCTTCGGACGCGCGGCGTGCGCGTCGTGAGTTGCCCAAGCTGCGCACGCCAAGGGTTCGACGTTATTCGCACCGTGCAAACCCTCGAAGACCGATTGAGCCACATAAAAACCCCGCTCTCGCTCTCGGTCCTCGGCTGCGTCGTCAACGGCCCCGGTGAAGCCCGCGAGACCGATATCGGCGTCACCGGCGGCGGCAAGGGCAAGCATATGGTCTATCTATCTGGCGTGACGGACCATCATGTCGAAGATGGCGATATGGTCGATCATATCGTGAAGCTGGTCGAAGCCAAGGCGGCGGAGATTGAAGCGGGCGTGAGTGAGGCGGCGTGAGCATTTTATTGGCCCTAGCCTTGCTGGCAGGCGCCCCCCAGCCTGCCGAAGATGCAAACGATACGCATAACGATATGCCCGATGCAGTGGCAGACGAACATCCCGAAGCGCGCGTCTATACCGAGGGTTCTGAAGTTCACTTTTCGATTGCGGATGCTTTTACCGAAGCCGCTATTTCCGATAAACGCGTTATCATTGTGATGGGCGCAAATTGGTGCCACGATAGCCGTGCGCTGGCCGGATGGTTCGAAACGCCGCGGTTCAAGACGATGCTCAAACCGCTTTACGAGATTGTCTATGTTGATGCCGGAACGCCGCAGCGACGCGGCGAAGCGCGCAATCAAGATATTGTGAAACGCTTCAAGGGCAAAAAACAAAAGAACACGCCTTATGTGATGATAATTTCGCCATATGGGAGCAAACTGCTCAACCGCAAAGACGCACGCAGTTGGCGCAATGCAGCGAGCCGCAGTGAGGATGAGATATACGACTATTTCGCAAATGCGGAATGGGAGAAGAAGGAATAATGGCTGAATTGCCACTTGAAGGACGCACGGCTTTGGTCACCGGCGGATCGCGCGGGATTGGCAAGGGCATCGCGCTCAGACTGGCAGAGGCGGGCGCGGATATTGCGGTCAATTATCGCAGCGCCTCCGATGAAGCAGAAGAAACCGTTGCCGCCATTCGTGCAATGGGCCGCCGCGCCGAAGCCTATCAGGCCAGCGTCGATGATTATGACACCTGCGCCGC
>CAKZNA010000122.1 GCA_937129355.1 uncultured Sphingomonadales bacterium
TTACGTCACTACGATGATACCAAAACACTCACATGTTAATGAACAACAATCTGTCTATCGAATGCTGACGGGGGACAAATATTGGCTGCCAAATTACATGCCGATTTGTAGTGCGCTGATCTGAATTCAAAACAGCTCAGGTGAACTTATTATCTAGAATCGAAATCGACAACAGGCTTGCGCCCTGCTCGGGGCGAGGATAATTTATTGTCTTCCAATAAATTGCGTCAACTGACTCTATTGCCTTCGGACCACTTGTTCCCTGCCCAACATTGACCCAATTTACCAATTTCTGTCCATTGTAGATTGGCATTTTATACTCAAATTGCTGAGTCATCACTCTATCTCCGACGAATTGTGCCTAGACCTGAAATCTTTGGGTAACCAGCGACCATAATATTATAGACGGTTGAATTCGAATAAAATTCAGTTCTTCTTTAGGAACTTCGCGAAGTTACCGCTGGTGTAATGGTCAAAGCTGTCATCAGTCGCTGTTCCACAATCCGTATTTTGGGATACTCTAAACGTAACTTAGTCTTAAGTTCCAATATTCGTGATTGGCGCAACAGCTGACGTAAGAGCTGCAAGCGATTTTTGATCGCCGGACTCAAGCGCTGGCTAAATCCATTAGGATACGTCGCTGATTATAATTTGATCACCGCCATCTTTTCCTGCGTCATTTCATGCATTGTATAGCCAATACCGCCAACGCCGTGACCGGATTGCCCACGTCCCGCAAATGGCATCCAGTCAACGCGGAATGCGGTATGGTCATTGACCATTACCGCTGATGCATCAAGATTTTGCACAGCATGCATACTGCTGGCGAGGCTTTGTGTGAAAACGGAAGCTTGAAACGCAAAAGGCAGGTTATTGGCCCGCGATATCGCTTCGTTGAATGTGTCATAGCCATAGACACAAATTGCGGGGCCAAAAATCTCATTTCTGGAAATAGTTGCTTCATCTGACGGATTGTAAATAACTGTGGGAGCATAAGTCGTCTTCCCCAATTGTTCTCCGCCCGATAGTATTTCGCCCCCACTCGCCTTGGCTTCATCAACCCAATCGGCAACCCTGGCTACTTCTGTCGCTCGGATCAGCGGCCCACAATCGGTTTCTTCGTCAAGCGCGTTTCCTACTGTTAGCTTTTTCGAAGCCGCCGCGAGCAAGGTCGCGATACTGTGTGCTTGCCCTTTCGGCGCAAAGATGCGCTGGACGGAAACGCAGACCTGCCCGGAATGGTAAAACCCGCCTTTGACAAGTTCAGGGAGCATTCGATCAATATCGGCATCCTCGTCGACGATAACTGGAGCTGCACCGCCGTGCTCCAATGCACAACGTGTGCCAGGTGACAGTTTTGATCGCAGCATCCAACCAACCTTTGCTGAACCGATAAAGCTGAAAAAAGCCACCCTAGTGTCCGTGACCAATTTTTCTGCGGTTGGAATATCGCAGCATACATACCGGCACCACTCTTCGGGTAGGCCTGCTTCGTGCAATATTTCGACAAAGGCGATGCATGACAACGGCGTGTCATCAGCAGGCTTCACTATCACTGGGCAACCAACGGCCACGGCGGGTGCTACCTGATGAACAATCAGGTTCAAAGGGTGGTTGAATGCCGAAACGGCTACAACCGGCCCAATTGGCTCACGCGTTGAAAACGCCATCCGGCCGGCGCCTCCCTTGGTCAAATCCATCGGGATTTCCCGCCCAGTAAGATGGGATAGTTCTTTTATGCAGAGATTCACACCATCGATCGCGCGTTGAACCTCAATGCGTGCATCGACAAGCGGCTTGCCGCCTTCATTTGCTATCTGGAACGCCAATATGTCGGAGCGTTCTTGCATAATTTTAGCGGCATTTTTGAGTATTTTGATCCGCTCATATGCGGGCAACCACGCACTTCTCTGACGGTGGAGCTTGTCCGCTGTTTCCAGATATGCATCAATTGTTTCCCAGTCAGAAACAGGAGCCGCGCCAATGACCTTTAGATCGTATGGATTTACCACTTCCAACATATTTCAAACTCCAGACCGTAGCGCAAAAGGCAAGCTTATATGAGGCAGGCTTTCGCAGCCAGTTCGTCAATCAGGACCTTTTTATTTTGTGAATAGTCTACAGGAACCTCGACCAAATGAACGCCGCCCGCCTGAAATGCGCGTTCGAAAGTTGGGGTGAGATCCTCGGACGATTCCACCCGGTGTCCGGTCGCTCCATAGCTATTGGCATATTGAACGAAATCCGGATTGTTGAATTCCAGACCCCAATCTTCAAAACCGGCCTGTGACTGCTTCCAGCGGATCATACCGTAGGAATTGTCGTTGAGTACGGTCACCACTAGGTTTAGCCCGATGCGCACCGCGGTCTCCAATTCCTGACTATTCATCATGAAACCGCCATCGCCGCAGATAGCCATTACGCGCCGGTCAGGATTGAGCATTGCTGCCATCATTGCTGAAGGTAATCCCGCGCCCATGGTCGCTAGGGCATTGTCGAGGAGCACAGTATTGGGATTGAAGGCCGGATAGTTTCTCGCATACCAAACTTTGTAAATCCCGTTGTCGAGCGCAATTATATCTTTCGGACTCATCACCTTCCTAGTGTCGGCTACAAATCTTTGCGGAATGATCGGGAAGCGTGGATCGTCGGACCCTTCGGCAACATGCGTATTTACTTCGGCACGAACTCTCTCAAAATAGGAATTGTCGAACGGTACGTCGCCGCCAATTTTCTCTTTTAGCTTGCCAATCGACCGGGCCAGATCGCCAACCACTTCAAGTTGCGGGAAATAGACCTCATCAACCTGCGCTGATTTGTAGTTGATGTGGACGACTGTTTTCCCACCAACATCCATAAAGAATGGCGGTTTCTCAACAACGTCATGACCGACATTTATGATCAAATCTGCTCTGTCAATGGCACAATGCAGATAGTCGCCATCCGAAAGAGCGGCAGTTCCCAAGAACAACTCTGAACCTTCGTTCACGACGCCTTTGCCCATTTGCGTGCAGAAGAATGGGATTTTGGTAGTGTGGATGAAATCTCCAAGTGCTTGTTGCGCGTTCTTTCGGTTTGCACCAGCTCCTACAAGGACCAACGGCATTTTCGCAGCAGTGATCATATCCGCTGCTTTGTTCAATACTGTATCATCGGCCACCGCGTAATGCCTCTCATGTGGCTTAATGACAGAGCTGGTTGTGTCTTCTTCAGCGATGTCTTCTGGCAACTCCAGCAAAACCGCGCCGGGGCGTTCTTCCTCTGCAACTCGGAATGCTTCGCGTACGAGGCTAGGAATAGTATCGCCGTGGACGATCTGTTTTGACATCTTGCAGATCGGATCGAAAAGCCCAACAACATCGATAATTTGAAATTGACCTTGCTTGGATTTCTTGATCGGCTTCTGGCCAGTAATCATGATAAGCGGGAATGCTCCTAAATGAGCGTAAGCCGCTGGGGTTGCGAAATTGGTCGCTCCCGGACCGAGAGTGGCCATACAGACGCCTGCCTTACCGGTCAGCCGACCGTATGTGGCAGCCATGAAGCCTGCTCCTTGTTCGTGTCGCGTCAATACCAGCTTGATTTTCGATTTGCGTAATGACTCTACCATATCCAGATTTTCTTCGCCCGGAACAGCAAAAATGTGTTTTACACCTTCAGCTTCCAAAGCCTTAACAAATAGGTCGGATGCTTTGGTGGTTACTTCATTTTCACGTGCATGACCGGACATGGTAATCACCTTTTTTTGCTAAACTACTTATCGTTAGAGTCGATATGAATGTTGGGCTATTTCAATATCTCTCGACAATTATTCGCAACAGATGCGGAGTTGGTTACGCCGCTTACAATCGCTCATTTGACCAAACGCGAAGACAGGCCGGATTTGTGGGTCTTTCTAATGGCTCCCGGTGCAATCAACCCACCTAGGTTTTTTACGTGTTACATTGCCGGAATGAGGCGGTTGTCGGCAATATACTCTTTTCTTTCCTTGCGTGACGCCGCCGACCTTAAATTCAACAAGCGTCACTACGCGATTGTTGGAGCGCTTCTTTTCAACGATCGTTTCACCAGAATTCTCTTTAGAGACCTCGTTGGCAAAAGCGCAAATCGGAGCAATTAAACACAGAAATGGCAAGAAAAGTAAATTCATGTTACCGAATAAGCCCCAAGTTCATATACTTACTAACGGATCGGCAATCTGAATATTTAGTCTGAGGAACAAAATGGCTTGTATGCTGATTGTAAAGCCATCAACTCACCCAATGATTATCAGCAATGCCTTTCCGACCAGTTTCGGTTGCCGAAAGTGTGTTGACTGGTTGCTTGCAATGTTCCCAGTTGTCGTTTTGGCTGACAGGGTTTTGGTTGGATGCTAGGAGCACTTGTTGCGCCACCTTGGGGTAATTTGGACCCTGTCAGCCGTTTCGAAGGGTGTCAGAAATGTGGATTCTAACACTCGCACGGTTACTAACGCAGATTGGCGCAGTCCAATTAAATAAGGTTCAAATTGAACCTATCTAGACAATATAAAATGAATCCAAATAGTTACATTTTGGAAAAATTTGACCGGTTTTTGAAGTTTGCGCTTAGCGGCCAGTTTTGACTCCTTTTCTCAAAATCCAGTTCGCAGATAGCTTTCTCGAGTTTGTCAGATCGAACACTGCTTGTGCTAAAATTCAGCATGCGCAGCTGAGCGTATCAGTAACAAAATCGAAAACCGAGGGGTGAAGCGGTTTGCCAAATTGGCAGCCATATTCGCTATCTCGTGACCATATTATCTTCGCACTTAAGGGTTCCAACATGAGAATATGAATAAAAACCGTTGCGTTGCGACGAAGAGGCGTAAAGCAGTTCAATCTGAAGCCGGATGTCGAGATATTTGAGATCTTTGCGTTCATATATCCGCTATCAATCTGCTTAATTTTAACAGCCGCGTTGATTTCGGCGCGATTCCGCTTGCAGAATGAGCCATCATACCTACTTTCTGCCGCACGCAGCCAATGTTCCATCTGCTCATCGTTCTGGTGTTCCATAACAAATCTAGAAACGGGTGTTTCTTAAAATGCTTAAGGATTCGATGGATAAATTGGCCTTGCCCTGCTAAAAAATGCAACTCTTCTGCCTACAATACACCGTAGGCTAGCATGGCATCTGCAACCTTTTTGAAGCCAGCAATATTTGCACCTTTGACATAGTTGATATGCCCATTTTGATCAGAGCCATATTCGCCACATTTGGTATGAATATCGCTCATAATGTCTTGCAGTGTTCGTCCAAGAAGGGTTGCATCCCAGCTGCGGCGTTCTGCATTCTGGCTCATTTCTAATCCGGATACTGCGACACCACCTGCATTCGATGCTTTGCCCGGCCCATACAAGACTTTGTTGTCCTGAAAAGCTTTAATGGCATCAAGGCTAGAGGGCATATTGGCACCTTCCGAGATGGCAATCACGCCGTTATCAACCAATGCCTGGCCTTGAGCCGCATCAATTTCATTTTGCGTCGCACAAGGCAGAGCCAGGTCTGCCGCTACGTGCCATGGCCGTTGCCCTTCATGGAAAGTAGCGCCATTGAATTCCTCGCAATATTCCGAAATGCGGCCCCTGCGGTTGACTTTTAGATCCTTGATCCAGTCAATTTTGTTTTGATCAATACCGTCCGGATCATGAATAAAACCGGAACTGTCTGACAAGGTCAACACTTTGCCGCCCAGTTCAACAACTTTTTCTGCTGCATGGGTGGCCACATTACCTGATCCCGAGATTAAAGCGGTCTTGCCATCAACACTGTTCCCGGCGTGTTTTAGCATATTCTCTAGGAAGTAAACCGCACCATAGCCGGTTGCCTCCGGCCTAAGTTCGCTGCCGCCATATTCGCGGCCTTTGCCCGTTAGTACGCCTTCCCAACGTCCGCTGATGCGTTTATATTGGCCAAACATATAGCCGATTTCACGCGCGCCGACGCCAATGTCACCAGCGGGAACGTCGACATCCGGGCCAACATGGCGATATAATTCTGTCATGAAAGACTGGCAGAAACGCATTATCTCGCCATCCGATTTGCCCTTGGGGTTAAAGTTGGAACCGCCCTTACCGCCGCCCATGGGAAGGCCCGTGAGCGAGTTTTTGAATGTTTGCTCGAAAGCCAAAAATTTGAGCACGCTTTCGGTGACAGTGGGATGGAACCGCAGCCCGCCCTTGTACGGGCCAATGGCGTTATTGTTCTGAACCCGCCAGCCTCGCTGCACCCGAATATTGTGATTGTCGTCTTCCCAACAGACCCGAAAAGAAATGACGCGGTCCGGTTCCGCAATACGCCTCAATATCTGGGCAGCATGATATTCTTCCTTGTCACCGATGAAGTCGAAAATGTCCTGCGCAACTTCGTGTACAGCTTGGATATATTCAGGCTGCCCGGGATTGCGTTTTTTTAGTCCGTTTAGAAATCTATCAAAATCTACATGGTCAGAAATGGCCATTATATTTTCCTTTTTGTTCTGGAGTATTTTTATGCTGCTTTGGTCGCAGATACTGTTTTGTCAGGAAGCCGGTTCCAAGCATCAAGCGCAGCAATTTTGTATGCTTCGGCAAGCGTTGGGAAATTGAAGGTATTCTGGACGAAATAGTCTATTCCGCCGCCCAGATTGAGAACCGCCTGGCCGATATGGACAAGCTCGGTCGCGCCCTCACCAACGATATGGACACCGAGCAATTTATGACTCTTCAGGTCATAAATGCACTTCATCATACCATCACAATTGCCCAATATATGGCCTCGGGATGTTTCGCGGAAACGCGCGATACCGACTTCAATATCATGGCCTTGTGCACGCGCATCCTGTTCGGACAAGCCGATGCTTGCTATTTCGGGAACCGAATAGATTCCGAGTGGGAAGCTTGCCTCCATATTTTCAGTCGCCGCTCCGAACGCGTGACAGGCCGCCTGCCGGCCCTGCTCCATTGATGTAGATGCAAGACTTGGAAACCCTATAACATCGCCAGCGGCGTAGATATGTTTCTGGCTCGTTTGCAAGCTGCGACTATTGACTTCTATTCGCCCCCGGTTATCTGGCTCAATTCCGACATTTTCAAGGCCGAGATCTCGTATCGAACCTTCGCGGCCAGCGGTATACAGTACCATTTCCGCCTTTAGGTGCCGATTGTCATCGAGGGTGATGCAGGCCTGCCCATCTTCATTTTCATGAATCTCTTTTATGCCGCGGCCTAAACGTAACCCAATGCCACGCTCTCTTAGTTGGTTGAGGAAATTGTCGACCACGTCGTGATCAATAAATTCAAGTAGCCTCTCTCTACGTTCTACAATCGTTACTGGAATATCCATCGCCGAGAAAATAGTGGCATATTCCAAACCAATAACACCGCCGCCAACAACGATAATGCTTTGCGGCAGTGGTACATCTGAGGCAATGATATCGCTGTCTACGATATTGCGGTCGTTAAACGGGATATTGTCTGGACGGAAAGGCCGTGTGCCGGTTGAAATCAGAAACTTTTTCGCGCTGATCGGAAACTGGCTAGTGATTCCGTTTTCGTTCAGCGTGATTTCCAGCATATTGCGAGCCGTGAATTTTGCGCGCCCCTTTATGGTGGCCACATTGTTCCTTGCCAGTTGGTTGTCGAGTACATCAACTTCATCGCCCAAGGTCGTCAACAATCTGGAACGGATCATGTCCTGCATTTCGCGCGGGGACAACCTTGTTTGGCGATTTCGAAAATGCTGATCCCGCCAGCCGGTTACGGACATCACTGATTCCCGAATAGTCTTTGATGGCAAAGTGCCGGTATGTACGGAAACGCCGCCAATCATTTTTTGGTCATCGATAAGCGCGACCGATTTGCCAAGCTTTGCAGCCTGCACAGCAGCGCGACGTCCGGCCGGACCGCCGCCGATCACTGCAAAATCATAGTCATATTTTTTCATCAGAACTTACTCCTGTTTTAACGGATTGGTTGCGCTTCCGCGCCTATGCCTCGACATTTTCTTCGAGCCACATGGCCTTCAAGGTATCCAATGCCTTTTTCTTGATCTGGCATACCCGCGCCGCACCCACGCCGATCGTCGAACCAATTTCTTCAAGGTTCATTTCTTCCACGAAATATAACTGGAGCACCAAAGCCTGCTTTTCCGGAAGGTAGGATGTGAGTTTTGTGAGCTTTTCTTTCAGATGCTTTAGTTCCAGCTCGTCGAAGGGATCTGCGGCTAGATCCGCAAACCACATGTCGTGGTCGGAATAGCTGTCATCTATTGATTCCTGCCGCATCGCATTCGCATTTGAAGCGATGTCATAATATTGCTGAACAGTGATATTCAGCTCTGCCGCTATTTCGATCGCGGTTGGGTCGCACGTTCCGTTGTGCAAAAGTCGGTTTTTCGCATGCTCGATCCGTTTCTTGTCGGCCATGCCGGACCTACTGATTTTTGCCTCTCGTCGCAGTTCGTCGATCATTGCGCCGCGTACGCGCATTGATGCGTAGGCAGTGAAATCTATGCCCCGATCTTCATAATTTCTCGCGCCTTCGACGAGCGCGATCATACCAATCTGAATGAGGTCAACGATATCAATTGCGGAGGACATTGCGGAATGGATATGCCAGGCAATTTTTTTCACCAAACCAGCATGGGTGGTAATTATCGCCTCGATATCTTTCTGCGTGGTACTGGCTGTATAAGTCATACTGGCGCGCTGCCCGATAACAGAATGTTGCATTATATTTCTCCTTGTTGATCTGCATTAACTGTGGGATTTGGGAGTGCTGGGGTGGAATCCTTGCTGCCAATGGCGGCAATTACCTCGACGGATTTAGTTTCCGGAATTTCTAAAAACGAGAGCACCGGTACATCAGATAGCTGCGCTTGAATTAGTCGTGAAATGGCGGGCCGACAGATTGGTGAGGTTACAATCGCGCAGCTCCGTGCAGCCATCTGCAACGGCTCGACAGCGTCACTGACAGACCCGATAATCCGGTTCGCAAGTTCTGGCTCAAACGGCCATTGTGAATCCGACCCGGCTTTGACCGATTGGGTCAATAATCCTTCCAACTCGCCATCAAAGGTAATGGCAGGAAGCGGCATTTTCACAGGAACGATCGTCTGGACGATCAAGCCGCCCAATTGTTGTCGGACCGCCTCGATCAAAGCGGGCGTTTCCAGCTCCGCACCGCCGACATTGACCATGGCTTCCGCAATCTTCCGGAAATCTTTTAAAGGAATGCGCTCTTTTAATAGCGCCCTGCACAGTTTTGTGATGGAGGCCAGAGAATAGGGTTGCGGCGTCAGGCCTTCGGCCAGATGTGGATATGCTTCCTTTAGCGTATCTAGCATTGCCTGTGTTTCATCCATGCCGAACAGTTCATCGGCATTGGCGGAAATTACATTGTTGATATGCGTCGCAATTACGGTCGGCGCATCCACAACAGTATAGCCTGCTGCGACCGCATCTGAACGCTTGTCCTGTGCT
The DNA here is from genome assembly GCA_937129355.1 of uncultured Sphingomonadales bacterium. Classification (GTDB taxonomy): domain Bacteria; phylum Pseudomonadota; class Alphaproteobacteria; order Sphingomonadales; family Sphingomonadaceae; genus Sphingorhabdus_B. The sequence continues at coordinate 9,479 of CAKZNA010000122.1, forward strand.
ATCCAAAGAGCATCCAGTCCAAAGCTTGGATCTTTTACAGCCCTGCCTTCTATACCCTCCAGACAGTCGCCCGAATCCAGCGCTAGCAGTTCTTTGGAATGGACTTCATCTTCGCCAATTGTGACACCAGCGATATTGATACGGTAAGCATTGCCAGGAAGTTGCAGGTTATCTTTCACTTTGACCAACGGCAAAACGAAGCCCAGTTCGCGTGATAGCTGCCTGCGGATGCCGGTAATACGGCTCATCAACGGGGCGCCTTTATCTTCGTCCACAAGCTCAACCAGTGAATAGCCTACCTCAAGTGTAATTGGCGCCGTCTCGCTTACATCGCTCCAATTTATGACATGTGGTGGGTCTTTCTCGGCAACTGGTTCTTCGGCTTCTTTTGCCACGATCGGATTTTTGCGAAGATACCAGAACAGACCGGCAGCTATTGTTGCTGCGGGTAGGATAACCATTTGCGGCATCGCCGGGATCAGGCCCAACAAGCCCAATATGAAAGCCACCGGTCCCCATGCCTTGGCATGTCCAAACTGGTTGCCAATCTGGCCTGAGAGATCGAAAGGAGATGCGACGCGTGTGACGATGGCAGCAGCAGCAATAGAAAGCAGAAGTGCCGGTATTTGCGCAACCAATGCATCACCAATGGCTAGCAAGATGTATGTCTGGGCCGCGTCGCCCATGTTCATATCATGGCTGACCGTTCCTAGAATCAAGCCGCCGAAAATATTGACGAACAATATCAGCAAACCAGCAACGGCATCGCCTTTCACGAATTTTGAGGCACCATCCATTGAGCCGTAAAAATCTGCTTCGGTAGAAACGTCTTGCCGGCGTTGTTTTGCTTCTTCGGGCGTAACAAGCCCAGCGTTTAAATCGGCGTCAATTGCCATTTGTTTGCCGGGTAGTGCATCCAGCGTGAAGCGAGCCGAGACTTCCGAAACGCGGCCTGCGCCTTTCGTAATCACAACCAGATTTATGATGAGCAGAACGGCGAAGACGAACAAGCCGACAATATAATCACCGCCGATAAGGAAACTGCCAAATGCTTCGATGATATTGCCTGCGGCCGTTGGTCCTAAATGACCATCCACCAAGACAACGCGCGTCGAAGCCACATTGAGCGCCAGCCTGAAAAGTGTGGCGAGTAGCAATACTGTCGGGAATGCAGAAAAGTCGAGCGGTTTGGCCGCGTTCAGCGCCACCATCAATACGGCCAAGGAAATCATGATATTGGCGATAAAGCCAATGTCTAATACCATCGATGGGACCGGCACGATCATCAACATGACCAATGCCAGAATCGCTACCGGCAGTGCTCCGCTGCGGATGGTTGCGCTCCAGATGCGCATAGTGGCCAGAGAGTTCATTTGGCTCTCCAACTCATGGCTTCAAGCCGTTCGTAGGTGCTTTTCGCAAAATCTATAGATAGTTTTTGCGGCATTGGTTCTATACCAAGCATTCGCAGAGGCGGTCCTTCCGCTTCGTTGGCTTTGCTAACAATCTGGGTTTGAAATCCATTTGAAAGGCCGTAACTGTCGGTGGATACAAATCGTGCTGTAGGCGAAACTGAATATGCCGGATTCTTGGCATTCAACTTTGTTTCAAAAAGGCTTCTTATTTCGCCGAAACTGCGTGCGTGCCCAGACTTTTCGTAGAAAATACCGCGATTGGCTGATGCGGCCTTTTGAAATAGAGGGGCCGCAGCTTTATCAGGGTTGTGATCCATCGCTTTTAGGAAGCGCGTAGCGCCATTAGCGCCAAGAAAATGGGCAAGATAGAGATCAACTGGCTCGGGCTTTCGGCCTAGCGCAGATTGCAGATGACTTTGGTTGTCGCCAGCGAACTCAGCTGCCATGGCTGACGCCGCCTCTGGTTCGTTGCGTAACGCATATATCGCTGATTTCTGGGAATGGTCTGAAACGGAGAATCGGCCGCTTGGGTGCTGTCGTATGGCGTTTGCGGCCCAATCCAGACCATGAGCTGCGCCATGCTCTTTAACAGTGGCCAGCCATGTCTGGCGCGTAAACTGATACAATCCCGATGCGCTAGACGTTGATGCTTTTGCAGACGGGTTGAAATTGCTTTCAACTCTTGCTTGCGAAACCAGATAGTCAAAATCCACACCGGTTCTTTGCGACGCGCTGGCAATCGCGGTTTGTACCCGGGATTGAATTGGCTTGCTTTGGGATGATGGAATATGCTCAGGCATTGTCTCTTTCCGGTTGATACCGAGAGACTGTTCAGCAACAGCTATGCCAATAATTAAAAATACATATTAATCATGAACTTATTCTGTATTCACGTATCCGTTTGGAGTTGGTAGTCCGCGCAACTCGGACAGACGGTCAATTCTTTGACGGGTCCAGTTTGCTAGACAATTCGTGCGGATACTGGCTGCGGCAGATTGCCGGATGGCGAAATCCACCGTCTGAACATCGATTGGATTTGACAGGCCGGAAATCGAACCACGAAGCGATTGCGCCTCTGCTATAAGTTTGGAGAGCGAACTTGTATTTGCCTCGATCGCATCGACATCCTGATTGTCCAGAGCATCAATGAGCGATGCCTGGCAGTCGGAAATTCGGTCTATAAGGCTCTGGTTCATTTCACCTCTTTGCCGTCAAAGCCAAGCATAGCACCTGCTACATCTTCATGGCTTGCGTGATAACTGCCCTGCGCGATCGCCGTACGGATCTGGGCGACTTTTGTGTAGTCGACTGGGACGCCTTGCTCAACAAGCTGCTGCGCTAAACCAATGAGTTCCGGCAGCGATTGCGCTGTTTCAATTTTCGCATTGCTGACATTTGCCGCAACGCTGCTTCTTTTTGGTGTCACGTCTGTTGGCATCGGTTTTGCCGTTGCCACTTTGACGGCGCCAAATGATACTGGATCAACCATCTTTCACGTCCTTTTGCCATTCTGCCTGTCGGAAAAGTGACAGGCTACACAGGCAATAACGACCAAGAACGGCGCAGTTTTATAGTGGAATCAAAATTTAGTTAATAATTTCTACGACCCCGCGGCGAACCACACGCGCGACAAGCGGTGTTCTTGACCTTGTTGATTTTATCCGAATATCTTCGCCTGCTTTGCCATTTTCCATGGCGACCGCACTTGACGATACCGAAAAGCTGGATCCTGAAACCCGTATTTCTACAGCTTCCCCTTTACGCACCACGACTTTGTTATTTTGTGACGCGTTTGCATGTTCGTATTGGCCGGTTCTCGCTTGCTTAATCGCCACTCGTATCCGCCATCCCAGTTGAGAGCAGCGAACCGCCAGTGCTGTTTCAGATTGCTGTTCAATGGTAGCTGGCGATGGGCAACGCGCAAGCTTCACCCTTTTGTCTATCGGGCGCGCTACGCCGCCCTGCTGTCCGGCTATCAGGGCTATCCGCTTGTCTAGCAGTTCTACATCTTCCAACAGCGCGGTATTGGCCGCTATCATCAATGTGACTGTGAATATCGTATTAGCAGGCATGATTATCTCCATTTATCTAGCGCCAACAAAAAAAGGCGTCGTTGTTCTGGCAGTCAGCGAAGCAAGGGATGTGCCAACATCGCTATTCTTATGGTTTCAGCAGAGTTGCGGCGGCGATTGCCAAATAACCGACATTTGCGGCGTCAAGGGCTGACATAAATTTGACGGGTGCGCCATAATATATTGTTTTAAAAAAGAAATAATAGAGTTGGCACGGTAGTTGCTATGAAGGTTCCGAACCTTTGTCGGACAGCCATTCTCGGCAGGGGTACAATTTTGAAAGGAAGCATCATGGCGTCGACAGACCGCCTTTTTGGAATACATGCGGAGGCATTGAAACTGCGTCAACAACGCATGAACATGCTTGCGTCCAATATCGCCAATGCCGCCACGCCAAATTATAAAGCGCGTGACATCGACTTCGGATCGGCGCTGCGCATGGCCGAACAAGGTCAGTCCACTGATGCCGCCATTAAATACCGTATTCCCGTGCAGCCATCACTGGATGGCAACACAGTGGAGCTTTCTACCGAACAGACCGCCTTTGCAGAAAATGCGCTCGCCTATCGGTCAAGCCTGTCTTTCTTACAGGGCAAAATCAATACGATTAACCGTGCATTGAGAGGAGAATAGAGATGGAACAACAGCTTTCCATTTTTGACATTTCGGGCCGTGCGATGTCCGCGCAGCTTGTGAGGTTGAACACAACCGCTTCCAATCTCGCCAATGCTGGAACTGTATCGGGTAGCGAGCAAGAGGCATTCCGCGCAATGAAGCCGGTTTTCCGGACTGTTATGGGCGAAAATGGGACCGCAACGGTTGCCGTTGATCGCATCGACACAACAACATCTGCTCCCGTTCAAAAATATGACCCGGATCATCCGATGGCGGATGGCGACGGTAATGTTTGGGAAGCTGCCGTTGATAGCGCGCAAGAGCTTGTCGAGATGATGGAAACATCCCGTCAATATCAAAACAACGTTCAGGTATTGCAAACCGCAAAAGGCCTGATTTCAGAAACATTGAGGTTAGGCCAATGACAATATCTACATCATCCAACATTACTGAAAGCCTGAACGGTGTTCGTATAGAACCCCAAGGCAGCAACCCGAATGACAATCTCGATCAGTCAGCCTTTCTCAGGTTGATGACCACGCAATTGCAGGCACAAGATCCGCTTTCGCCGATTGATAACCAGCAAATGGTCGCGCAAATGGCGCAATTTTCCAGCGTGGCGGGTATTTCGGAAATGAATAATTCCCTGAAAGCCATTGCCGACCAAATCAGTGAACAAACTACTTTGCTGCAAGATATTCGCGTTGCCAGCGCGGCAACGCCAGAAACCACTTCTAACTAAGGAGACAACTTATGTCATTTTATACATCCCTTTCCGGCCTGCGCGGCGCGCAAACCGACCTCTCGGTCGTTTCAAACAACCTGGCCAATGTTGGGTCAACCGGCTTTAAGCGCAGTAAGGCGCAATTTGGTGATCTGTTTTCCAGTGCACCGACCCAGTCCAGCAAGATGACCGCTGGACACGGCACGCGGGTAAATGGTGTGATCCAACAATTCACCCAAGGCACGTTGGAAGCTACAGACAAGTCGCTTGATCTCGCCATAGCGGGTGACGGCTTCTTTGTTGTGCGGGGCGATCCGCCACGCGAAGACGTAAGCTATACTCGCAACGGTTCCTTCACCGTGCAAGCGGATCGTAGCGTGGTGGACTCGATCGGATCAACATTGCAATTGCTGCCGGTTGATGCAGCAGGAAATGTCACCTCAACGGCGCTCGCCGATGCAACAGATTTTGTTCTACCCACTAATTCCACTGCCAACCCGTCTGCCAGTCTGGTTAATGTTTCCATCGGTATTGATGGCCTTGTAACTGCAACCTACTCGGACGGTTCGGATGAGGCGTTGGGCAAGGTAGCCATGGCTAGCTTTACCGCACAAGAAGGCCTGCGCCCTATCGGAGATTCCCATTGGCAATCAACCGGTGATAGCGGACAGGCCTCGATCAACAGCGCGACCAATGGACCATTGGGTGCAATTCGTGCCGGCGCTTTGGAAAGAGCCAATGTTGATGTGACCGAAGAGCTTGTTTCTTTGATCGCAGCGCAAAGGAATTTTCAGGCCAACGCAAAGGCGATCGAGACAGCCTCCACGCTGACCCAGACCATCGTCAACATCAACTGAGGTTAGACCAAGATGGATCGCCTTATCTATACCAGCCTGACCGCAATGCGGGGAGCAATGGCCCGTCAAACCGCGACTGCCAATAATTTGGCCAATGCGCAAACACCGGGTTTTCGCGCGGATATTGCCGAGGCTCAAGCAAAATGGCTTGATGGTGACGGATTTAATTCGCGTGCCATGTCTTCGGAACGGGTGATGGCCAGCAATATGCAGGCCGGCACTGTGACGACCACCGGACGTGATCTGGATGTCGCAATGGCGGGAGACGTGCTGCTGGCGGTTCAGGCTGCGAATGGTGATGAATCCTACACGCGCAGAGGCGATCTCCAATTGTCCGACAACGGTTTGCTGATTACTGGCGACGGCCACCCGGTAATGGGCGGTCAGGGAACGGTATCCATACCGCCGGCGGACAGCGTATCCATTGATGCCGAAGGGCGTATTTGGATTGTGCCTCAAGGAGGAGATGCAAGCCAACCCCAAGAGGTTGATCGTTTGCGGCTCGCGAGTCCCACCGGATCTGACATTACCAAGGGCTTGGACGGACTGTTCAGGGTCAAGGGCGGCGGAGTTTTACCGCAGGATCCAGACGCGAAGGTGATGACCAGGTCGTTGGAAGGTTCCAATGTCCAGACCACCAGCACGCTTGTCGAAATGATCGAAGCCAGCCGGGCATGGGATGCACAGCTTAAACTGCTTAGTGATGTGCGCCAACTTGACGATTCCACCGCAGATTTGATGCAATTGCCACAATAGGAGACATGATATGACAACCGGAGCATTGCAAGTCGCACGTACTGGGCTTGAAGCACAAAATACCAGAATGCAGGTCATCGCGAACAATTTGGCCAACGTAAATACTGTCGGCTTTAAGCGCGACCGCGCCAGTTTTGAAACGCTCGCTTATCAAGCAATTGTAAATCCCGGCGCGCCTTCGGCAGGCGATAATTTATACGCTGTCGGAAAGAATTTAGGCACTGGTGTGCAAATGACGGGTATTGCTCGGATGGACACGCAAGGATCGTTGACAACGACCAATAATGCATTGGATGTCGCCATCGAGGGTGCTGGGTATTTTCAGATACAAATGCCCGACGGCACCACGGGATATACACGAGCCGGCGATTTCAATCTTTCACCCGAGGGTACTATTGTCACGCCCGACGGCATGCCTATCCAGCCGCAAATCCAGATACCCGCGGATGCAACGGGCATATCTATTGGTGTCGATGGCACGGTATCGGCGAGCGTCGCAGGACAGTCAGAAGCAACCAATCTCGGACAGATCGAGATTGCCCGCTTCGTCAATCCATCCGGCCTGCGTTCAATTGGCAACAACCTGCTTTTGGAAACCGGAGCGTCGGGCGCACCGCAGGTTGGTATCGCGGGGCAAGACGGTAGAGGGTCACTGCGCGCTGGTGCGCTGGAAACTTCGAATGTCAATGTTGTCAAAGAACTGGTCGACATGATCGAGACCCAGCGCGCCTATGAAGTTAACAGCCGGATGATCCAGGCCACAGACGAGATGATGCAAAATGCCACACAACAACTCTAATTTCACAATCAAGCGTTCGTCCCATCCCACATTTGGGGACGAGCAGGCAGGGCGGGATCATCTGGTCCTTTGTTTCCCGTCCTGCCTGCATTTCCTGCCGATATTGCTGCTCACCGCCACGGCGGCTTGCGGCGGCGGGGAAAGGCCGAAAATCAACTACACACCAGTGACTGCTGTTGCAGCTCCGACCGATGTCGCCGGAGCAAATAATGGCGCGATATTCCAAAGCGCTGCATATTCGCCGCTGACTTCAGGCTCGAAAGCGGCCCGTGTCGGCGATATAATTACCATAGTATTGGCGGAGCGTACAAATGCGAGCAAGTCCAACGGTGCAACAACCGGCAGGGACGGGAGCATTGGTCTGACGCCTCCTGCAACGGGGAAGTTGGCACTCTTTGGACCGACAGATGTAAATATGTCCGGCAGCCAGTCGTTTAAGGGGCAGGGAAAAGCTTCCCAGTCAAATACTCTGTCTGGAGAAATCACCGTGACCGTTGCAGAAATACTTCCAAATGGCGTAATGCGTGTGCGAGGCGAGAAGCTGTTAACGTTAAACCGCGGAGACGAAAGTATCCAGCTCACCGGATTGGTCCGGCCAGCCGATATCAACTCTAACAACAAGGTGCTGTCGAGCCGGGTTGCCGATGCGCAGATCTCCTATTTTGGCAAAGGCGAGATTGCTCGTGCGTCCAAACAGGGATGGTTGCAGCGCTTTTTTTCAATCATCAGTCCATTTTGAGTTTTGAGCCATGACGTTGACTTCCTTTCCTCTAAAACTAATAAAATTCCTGATACTGTTTTTCTGCATATCGGTGGGCTGGTGGTCGCCAGCACATGCCGAACGCATCAAGGACATGGGCCAGTTTCAGGGCCTGCGTGCTAACCAATTAACAGGCTATGGCATCGTTGTAGGATTGGCTGGTACAGGTGATGATAGCTTAGACTATTCCACACGTGGTATGAAGGGTACTATTTCGCGCTTTGGTCTGACATTGCCGCCAGGCGTCAACCCCGCTCTTAAAAATTCAGCTGCCGTCATCGTTACGGCAGAACTCGCGCCATTTGCAAAACCGGGTCAGCGCCTTGATGTTACTGTCTCTGCTATTGGTAAGGCGAAATCGCTACGCGGCGGAACATTGTTGATGTCACCTCTCTACGGAGCGGACGGCAATATCTATGCGATGGCGCAAGGCAATCTGGTGGTGGGCGGTCTGGGCGTTGATGCTGCTGACGGATCGAAATTGTCAATTAACATCCCTTCTGCGGGACGAATCGATAATGGCGGCACTGTTGAAAGGTCGGTTGATACCGGCTTTGCGACAAGCCCGAGCTTGATGTTCAATCTTTCAACACAGGATTTAACCAATGCGAGTTTGGTGGCCGCCGCCATAAATCACAAGCTTGGCAGGCAGGTTGCCGATGCAGTGGATGGTGCCACAATCAACATTCAGGCCCCTGTCAATGCGGTTGAGCGCATTCGTTTGATGAGCCGAATCGAGAATATTGAGTTGGTCCCTGCTGAACCTGCGGCGCGCGTGATCATTAATGCGAGAACCGGCACAATTGTGATCAATGGTGCGGTGCGCATTTGGCCCGCCGTGGTTAGCCACGGCAAATTGACCGTGAAGGTTGATGAAGATCCCCGAGTCGTTCAACCAGCTCCATTTAGCCGCGGCGTTACTGCTACCGAACAATCAAGCGATATCGCTGTAACAGAGGAACGCAATCCAGCTTTTTTGATGGATCGCGGCGCAAATCTCTCGGATATTGTAAAAGCCATCAATCGGATTGGTGCCTCACCCGGCGATCTGGTGGCGATACTACAGGCATTGAAACAAGCCGGCGCATTAAAAGCGGAGCTTGTAGTTATATGATTGGCACATCTGTAAATACTACCCGAGCTCCATCAACTTCGGATGTGCCCGCCACAGGCCCTGCGCTGCGTAAAGCAGCGCAGGGTTTTGAGGCTGTTTTCCTTCGCGAGATGATCGGGACGATGCGCGAAGCCAAGCTTGCCGATGATATTTTTGGTTCGAGCGCAACCGATAGTTTCAGGCAAATGGCCGATGCAAACTTGGCGGACTCTATGTCCGAGATGGACCATTTTGGGATAGCCGAAATGATCGAAAAACAATTTGTCGGATTAAATATAGGGGGCACAGATGAGTGACCTTTTGGGTATCGGTGCTACGGGCATCAGGGCTTATTCAAGGGCGTTGTCGGCCGTCAGCGATAATATTGCCAATTCGCAAACTCCCGGCTATGCGCGCCGCAGCGTCAGGTTAGAGGAAGCGCCCGGTGGTGGCGATGTTGCTCTATACCGTAACGCGATCTTGCCCGGCGGCGTATTGGTGGACGGAATTAACCGTTCTGTCGATCAATGGCTGGTTGATGACGCGCGCACGGCAGGAAGCGATGCCGGGCAGTCGGATGTTCGATTAGGGTGGCTTCAGGCAACCGAACGAGCCATTGATGATGGTCCCTCTGGCGTAGGCCAGAATGTAACCAAGTTATTCAATAATGCCGATCAATTGGCCAGTGACCCTAACAATGAAGCATTACGAAGCAGCTTTCTGCAATCGGTAGATGATGTCGCGTCGTCCTTTCGGCGCACAGCATCACAGCTGGCATCTGTGGCTAACGGAATATCGGCTGACGCGGTGATCAAAACCGAGGCCTTAAACACGAGTATCAATGCGCTAAAACGCGTCAATGACGGTTTGCAAGCCTCGCGCGACGGCTCAACAAATCAAGCGGGCCTGCTGGACGAGCGTGATCAGTTGCTTGACAGAATTGCAGCCTCGATTCCCGTAGGCGTGGAGTATAATGCAAAAGGGGCAGCGACATTGCAGGTCGATGGTCCGGGCAGTGAGATACTGCTGTCCGGAAATAACGTAACCAGCATTTCAAGCGTTGTCGCGGGGGACGGAACGATAAGTTATCAGCTCAGCCCCGGCAGCGCTTTTGCAGCGCCTTCGGGGGAATTGGCTGGCCTGTCACAATCAGCTTCACATGTTGCTGCACAGCGTAGCGAGCTGGATAGTTTGGCGAACCAATTTGTTGCAGATTTGAACGGTGCTCATCAGGCTGGGCAAGATGTAGGTGGCAATGCTGGTGTGGCCCTACTTGTTCTTCCAGCGGGAGCGACATCTATGGTTGCGATAGCAATAGTGCCGTCCGGTGTTGCTGCTGCCGATGCAAGTAGCAGCAATGGCAATATGCTCGCTCTATCCGGCCTACGCGGGGCCAATGGCACTGAGGCAGGGTGGGCCAATATGGTCGCGCTGCAATCACAGGCTGTGTCTTCGGCAAGAGCGCAAGACTCTGCTGCAACATCGCGTCAGGATGGCGCGAATGCCGCGCGCGATGATGTAAGTGGTATTGACCTGGACAGAGAAGCTGCAGATCTTTTGCGTTTTCAGCAAGCCTATCAAGGTGCCGCCCGCGTTTTGCAGGTGGCCCGAGAAAATATGCAGACGATCCTGAACTCGCTTTAAGGATGACATGATATGATCAATGCAACCGGCAATCAGTTAACAATGGAAATCAGGCGGCAAGGTAGTCTTGCCGATGCGATATCGCGCAGCCAGATCAACATATCTACCGGTAAGAAAATTCAAATGGCATCGGACGATCCGGTCGCGGCTGCACGTGTTGCAACAATCGAGCGAGCACAGGCAAATGATGAAACTTGGCAGTCCAATTTAAACTTGGGATTGTCACTCGCCAATCAGGCCGATGATGTTTTATCGACCTTGAACGATAGACTGGTACGCGTCCAAGAATTGATGATCGCCGGTGCCAACGGCACGCTTTCCGATGATGACCGCACGACCTATGCGGTGGAAATTGCTGGTATTGCGGATGAAATCGATAGTTATATGGGGACAAAATCTTCGCTTGGCGAACCGCTTTTCGCTGCCGCCAACGAGCGGGAAATGCGGTTTAACGAGTCTGCGGTCTTTGCCCCTGTCCCTTCGCGCGACGATGTTTTTGGAACGGGCGCGAACATCTTGGGGCAAATTGTTCGCGATGCGGCCAATGCAATTGCAACGGGTAATGATGCTACGCTGTCATCGTCTTTGGATGCTGTGCAAGACACAATTGGCCGAGTGGCAGACAGATCCGCTGATATCGGTGTACGTGCGTCCCGCATGGACAGCCTTCGAGAAACGATGGAAGCTCGCGCTATAGATTATGCTGCGGAACGTTCCGGTCTGGAAGATACCAATTTGGCCGAAGCAATTGCCCGGCTAAATGCGGAAACAATCACGCTGGAAGCTGCGCAGGCGGCATTCGCCCGAATTAACCAGCGAACATTGTTCGATATTCTTTCGTAACAGCACCTAAAAATATGGCTGGGAATGCCGTTTTAAAACGCAGTTACTGCGGCATTTACCGTATCCAAATTTAACACAACAGGGACTGCTATGCTTGCAATCATTGGTATCGTAATATTGCTCGTAATGGTTTTTGGTGGGTTTATGCTTGCTGGCGGTAACCTGACACCGGTATTGATGGCTTTGCCCCTCGAGATGATGATTATCGGCGGTGCGGCTCTTGGCGCACTAGTGATTGGTAACTCTGTCGCCGAGTTAAAGGCTCTTGGCGGCTGCCTATCAAAAGTTTTTAAAGGTCCGGTATATGACAAGCAGGACTATCTGGATTGCATTTTCCTAGTATCAAAATTGATGAAAATGTTGAAAGTTGACGGTCCGGTAGCTGTTGAACTGCATATCGAAGACCCCGCCAGTTCGGACATCTTTGCCGCCTACCCCAAGCTGTTAAACGACGAAACGCTGATCCATCTTATATGCGACACCTTGCGCTTGGTTGTTGTATCATCAGGCACACTTGACACCCACGCAGTCGAAGATGTCATGGATCATGCCATCAAAACGCATCACCACCATGTCGTGAAGCCCGCTGAAGGGCTACAGGGACTCGCGGACGCATTGCCTGCATTGGGTATTGTCGCTGCTGTTTTGGGCGTGGTGAAGACAATGGGTTCGATCGACCAGCCGCCGGCCGTGCTGGGCGGCATGATCGGTTCTGCTTTGGTCGGAACGTTTCTGGGAGTGTTTCTGGCATACGGCATGGTGGGTCCATTTGCTAACCGGGCAAACCAGGTAATCGATGCGGACGCTGCGATCTACCAGATGGTAAAGCAAATCATCATTGCATCGCTACACGGGCACCCCCAACCATTGGTTATCGAGGCAGCCCGCGCCGGAATAGAACATACTAACCAACCTTCCTTTGCAGAAGTGTTTGACGGAATGCGTGCGCGTTAGATGGCGAAAAGCAAGGAACCTGTCAGGCCGATAATCATAAAAAAGATTATTGAAGAAGCGCATGGCGGCCACCACGGCGGCGCATGGAAAGTGGCCTACGCAGACTTTGTAACCGCTATGATGGCTTTTTTTCTTTTGATGTGGTTGCTTGGTGCAACAACAGAGAAACAGCGTAAGGCATTGGCCGACTATTTTGCGCCAACTTTGGTAGAAACGAAAGAGGGAAGTGCCGGCTCTAACGGCCTTTTTGGTGGCGATTCCATTATACACGCCGATAACTATCCGCATCGAGCGGCGCAAACAGGAACGAGATCGATAACCATCCCGCGCGATGCAACCGGCGGTGTAAAAGAAGCCGCTGGTGCCGCAGCGCAAAAAGCAAGTTTTGAGCGCCTGAAAAAAGAGTTGGCCCAAAAAGTGATGTTGAGCAAGAGCCTGAAGCGCTTTGCAAAGAATATCCGGTTTACCGATACACGCAAAGGTTTGCGCATTGATATGATCGATGAATCCGACTTTACAATGTTTGCTTTTGGGACCGATAGTTTAACCCCTGACGCGGTGAGCCTGATGAACACCGTGGCAGGCGTCATTAAGAAACTACCCAATAGGTTGATTATCAGAGGGCATACTGATGCCGTGCCCTATAGAGCCGGAAATAGTACGAACAACTGGCAGCTATCTGCGGCACGCGCGGAGGAAACACGAAGGTTTCTTGCCAGTCGCGCAATAGACCAGAACCGCTTTGCTAGGATTGAGGGCGTGGCCGACACTGAACCCTATATCACGCAAGACATATTTGATGCGCGCAATCGGCGTATCTCGATCACATTACGCACGATGACGTCTGAACCTAAAACAAAAATAACCTTTTAGAGGCCGAGGCCAACAAATAGGTGGGGGTAAGAAATATCCAAATTGAACCTATCTCCGCTAAAATAGGTCCATTTTGATAGCTTATGTTCATAATGGACATAAACTACTGAAAAACATATTTAAATATCTCAATTTTTACTCTCTGTTAACCATGATTGCCAATAATTCAACTCGTAACGGAAACAGTTCGTTTTCGTGAATTGGAGTGGATGATGGCTGATATAATGATAGCAGAGGAGCAGAAAGCTGTTGATGACCTGATCGTTGGTAACAGTCCGGCAATGATCGCGCTTAAGCATATGATCAAGCGCGTGGCCCATTCAGATGCGTCTATCATGATTACGGGCCCATCCGGATCCGGTAAAGAAATGGTGGCGCAAGCCATACATGCGGAAAGCAACCGAAATTCCAACAAGTTTGTAGCGCTAAATTGTGGCGCTGTTCCTGCCGAATTGATGGAGTCTGAATTATTCGGCCATGAACGCGGTTCGTTCACAGGCGCTAATAGTCGCCGTATCGGCCGTTTCGAAGAATCCGATAAGGGCACTTTGTTTCTCGATGAAATTGGCGACATGCCATATGACATGCAGGTCAAATTGCTTCGGGTATTGGAAGACGGCAAAGTAAATCGCGTTGGAAGCAATAATTGTATTCCCGTTAATGTGCGCATCATCTCTGCCACCCATCAAAACATAGATCAGGCGATCACAACCAACACTTTTAGAGAAGATCTGTATTTCCGATTGGGCGTTGTCCCTGTCGTTGTGCCGGGCCTTGCCGAAAGAGCCCAAGACATTCCTCTGTTGGTTCGACATTTCCAAAAAAGTAAAACGACTGCCCAGTTGGCCCGATTTGATAGCAGCGCGACGAACCGCCTTATGGCACATAATTGGCCCGGGAATGTTCGCGAGCTGCGCAACATCGTTGAACGAGCAGGCGTATTGTTTGGCGGTGAGATGATCACTGCAGCTCATGTCGATCAGCTGCTCAACTTGTCGCCTCGTAACATGGCTATGCCAGCGGGCGAAATTCTGGATCTCGCGGTGAAGACCGAATCACAGCAATCGCCTGAGCCCGTAGCCTTTGATGAATTGGTAAGCGCGCCCATGGCCGCTCCCACGATCGACCCATTGGCGACTGCATCATCGCTTTTGGATGGGCCGATTAACCTTAGAGAAATGCTGGAGAATATGGAGCTGGAGCGTATCCAACTTGCATTGGAAACGGCCGATGGCGTGATTTCCGAAGCCGCAAGATTGTTAACCCTGAAGCGAACCACACTCATCGAAAAGATGCGTAAATATGGAGTAGAAAAACTATGTTAGACAATAATTGGATATTGAACCTGGCTTCGGTCATTGTTGCAGGCGCCGGGGCTTCGATCGCCGATCTTCCCGTTAAATTGGGTGATCCGATTGGCGAGCTGATCAATCAAGGCAGGCAAAACGCGATTCAGCAGGTAGCTGTCGAGCGAGGCTGGATAGCTATCGATGGCTTGCCAAATGAGTCGCTTGGCTGGAGTGAGGTCGATGCGGATATAATCTATGCCGTGCGTGTTACCAACGAGTCGGACTATAGCTATTACGGTAGCGAACTAGAACTTATTGACTTTTTGCCGGATGGAATACGTTTGAACACGAATGATTTTGATGGAGCTGGCCCAATTCAGACCAGCTTTGAATTTATTGCTGGAAAAAGCGGTTTAAAGTTATTGTCTGATGATGTGCAATTTTCCAGCGACGGTGGCGAAACATTCAGTCCCAAAACAAAAAAAGGTTCTGACTACACCGTTGGCGCAATAAGAATAAGTCCGCGCGGTACAATGGCCAAGAACAGCAGTTTCACAGTCCGGTTTCGCGCGAAGCTACCATGAATACAAATTACTGATACTCGGTCAGAATTTCGATACACTTGCGTATAATCTTCTTTTGCGTTTGCGGGCATTCAATTTCCCGCTTTCGCATTTGAAGGTCGGTCGAACCGATAGTTTTGATAGTTTTTTTGGAAGCTGTTTTTTTCTCAGCAACCTTTTCTAAACCAGGTTTGTTGCCACCACCTGGTTTAGATAAAACCTTTTTCTCGACAGGTTTTGCATCTGAAAGACCGGGCTCAATTCCCGTAAACAATATAGAGGCCATCAATGGGTAGGTGAACAAATATGTGCGTATTTTCATGTTATAATATACGGCAAGCCGTACCCGTTGTTTAGCAGCTATTTCAAATCCGGAATCCGGAGCCAAGCCGTTTGGATATTGGCCAGACCGTCTAACAACTCATCCAGTTGGCTGCTGTCACCAGCTCTTATGATTATTCTGATTGTAGCTGCCATGGTGTGATAAACATCTGCCAGTATATTGCAGAGGGTGTCATTGTCCGAGTCGCTCAATCCGCTTAACAGGGCAACAACTATCGAATGCGCCCGATGCGCCTCACGGTGATCCGCGATATTTTCCTTTCTGCCATCCACCGCCTTCAGTACCAGCAGACAATTTTCCAATTCTTCGTAGAGGATTTTGACCAATGTGTACGGGTCTGCGGTTTCCAGCTTGGATTGCAAATCCACTTCTTGATAATGTGATCGGACTTTTGCCTGTTGGGCAAGGTTACTGACGCTGTGAAGCATTAGCTGTCACCGCCCTGCCAGACGCGTATTTGTTGTTCCAAATAGCTTTGTGTTGCCTGGAATGAAGCCAGGCGGGCATCCAGATTACCAAATTGTCTTTGTAATCTAGCCTGATAAGCGGCTTCGCGGTCTTCCACACGCTCTCTGTCATCGGTCAAAGCGCTTGCCTCTTTGTCTAAACGGCTGTCCAAGGCAGTGAGCAAACCGTCTTCGGACGTTGCACCGTCTTCAATATTTTGCAAAATTAAAGTAATGCCCGGGTCAGTTGTTTCCGTCCGTGTGGAATCGCGCGGAGGGTTGAACAAAGCAATCACGGCATCGGGGTTGCTTTCTAGAACTTCGCCAAGTTTTGCACTGTCCAGACTGAGTGTGCCATCTCTGTTAGTCGAAACGCCGATGTCGGTAAGGCTATTTATGGCAAGATCGCTGGTAACGCTTTGACCGGCTAGTACGCTAAGTTGTTGATCCAGCCGCCGCATGGAAAAATCACCTCGCGTTGCTGTCAATGCATCAGACACCTGCCCGCGCAACGTGTTGAAGGCCGCTATGAAATCGTCGACATTCTGACGAATGGTATCCGATGATGCATCTCGCCCAATTGATACACTTTCGTTACCCGTTATCTTCTTAAAGTTGAGAGACAATCCGGGTAGGATATCGGAGGCTTCATTTTCGGCGCGGCTATAATCTATGCCGTCTATAGTAAATAGCGAGTTTTGCGCGGCTTGCCCGAGGCTGAGTCCCCCTGAAGTGCCGTCAAAGGTGAAATTGGCAAGGCCAGGGTCGGCACCTAAATCACTAGTCAATGTAAAGGCAGCATCTTCACCAGTCGCACCTTTCAATACCAGCCGGGCGCTGCTGCCATCATTAACAATATTAGCTGTTACTGTACTACCCGACGCGTTAATTGCGTCGGCAAGGCCAGTTAAGCTATCATTGGTAGCATCGATAGTAAGTGCATAGTCAGTGCCGCCAACAGAAAGTGTAAGGTCCCCTTGCCCAATTGCGGCTGCCTCATCGGCGACGCTTGATGAAAACAATGTTTGCGACCTTGCTAGTTGTGAAATTTCAATCTCGCTTGTTACTTCGCCCAAAATCCCGCTGCCGGTCACGGTTGCAGATAGAAAGGTTTCATCCGAAACCGTGGGCTTGCCGCTAAAGCCGCCTTCACCGGCAACAGAGCCTAACGATTCTGCGAAGTTTTCCAGACTAGAACGCACTTGTCCAACCGCACTGATCCTTGCTTGATTGGCTTCCACCAGCGTATCAAGGTGGCGTATTTTTGGCTCACGCGAAGCGGCAGCCAGATCCAAAACAATCTGGCCAGTATCTAATCCAGCACCGATTCCTAGGCTGTTAGCAATTGAATTTAGCATTTTTTCATCCTTCACTGGATAAACGGCAGCATCTTCAATTCATTTATTGCGCTCATTCATTCATCCGGGTTTGCATCGCCAACCTTTTTACCATCCTCATCGAATTTCTTTGTTTCCGGAATGGCGATATCGGGCTTTTTCATGCCTTCTGCCAAGGCCTGTTCGAGATTCATCGCAAATGCCAATATCGCGGCTACGCAAAGATACAGATCTTCCGCAATCGCCTGACCCGCGCGGGATGTGAAATATATCGCGCGCGCCAATTGCGGATATTCCAGCGTTGGCACATCTTCATTTGCGGCGAGGCTGCGAATGGCGAGCGCAACATCGCCCCTGCCGCGCGCGACCACAACAGGAGCGGCATCTATACCCTGTCTATATCGCAGCGCGACCGCAAAATGCGTTGGATTGGTCAATATTACGGTGGCTTCGGTAACCGCTTTTCGCGCCGAACCAGTCAACATTTCATGCTGGCGTTCCCGCCGCGCCTGCTTCATTTCCGGTGCGCCGTCGGTCTGTCGTAACTCGTCTTTCACCTCTTGCTTGGTCATGCGCAGCTTCGCGGTGCGCCGGATAATCTGAATGGGGACATCAATACCTGCGATCAAAAACAAACCGACAGACAGGCATAGCAATGCAAATGTGATATCACCGCCAGCGATGGCCAAGGCAGGTCTAACGTCACTTTGGCCAAGGGCAAAAAAGCCGTCTAGATCGCGCGTTAACAGCCAATAACCGATGGCCCCTAGCAATATAGCTTTTGCTATGGCCTTACCCAATTCAACCAGTCCATGGGTTCCGAACATACGTTTGAGGCCAGAGATAGGGTTCAGCTTGCTGCCCTTAAACATCATTGCTTTACCACGCCAACCCAGCGAGCCCAACATCGCTGGCCCGGTTATCGCAGCAAGCACAGTAACCGCAAATAGGCTGATCATCGGTATCATGATTGCTTGTATCAATTCCCAGGCTTTACCTGCTGGATCGAAATGTTTCAGATCGCCAGCTTCAAATTGCAGGCCTGCGGTGATCATTTCAAAACAGGATGTAATGAACCAGGGGCCCGCAAGCGCAAGCCATGCCGCTCCGCCCATCATGACAACGGCAGTTCCTAGTTCTTTGGATTGCAATATGTCACCATCGCGTGCAGCGTCTCGAAGCCGCTTGGGTGTGGGCTGTTCCGTCTTTTGGCTCTTGTCACTGGTCTCGCTCATTTTAGCTCCCCTTGCCCAACACTCGAGATTGAGAAAGGCCCTCATTCAATGCGGCCATTAGCGCATCGGCGAGTATCGGCATTGATATCGCCATCAGGGTAACGCCGACCATTAGCCCGGCTGGTATGCCGACGGCGAACAGGTTTAGCGTGGGCGTGGAACGGGCAACAACGCCCATGATGATTTGTACCAAAATCATTGCAAAACCGACAGGTAGAGCGATGGTTAGACCAAGCGCAAAGATCAATCCGCCAAAGTGAACAATTCCGCTAATCGCGTCAGCCGATAGCCATGCCTTGCCCGGCGGCAATGCTGTATAGCTGTCCAATATGATACCGATCAGAAGCAAATGCCCTCCCATCGCTAGGAACAGGAATGTTGCTACCATCGACAAGAATTGGCCAATGGCCGTGCTGGGTTGTCCGCCAGCCGGATCTGCCATGGAAGCCAGCCCTAATCCCATGCTGTTGCTCATCGCCTCGCCTGCAACCATCGCAGCGGCAAAACCAATTTGTACAGCAAAGCCCAGCGATAGCCCAACTAGCAACTCGGCAACGATCATCAACAATCCGTCTAGCGAAACAACCCCTGATTCAGGCACAGCAAGCCCGGACACGCTGGCAGCGGGTATTCCGATGGCCAGCGCCAGTATAATTCGGATTTGCACGGGCACGGAGCGTGCGCCAAAAATCGGCGCGACGAGAAACGCGGCCCCAGGGCGTATCATCGCCAACATCCATAGCAGCAATTGTTGCTCCAGATTTACTAGGGTGAAACCCGTCATTGCACCAATTCAGGAATGCGCGCGAAAATGTCCTGTGTGAAATCTACGAGCAGGATCATAATTGAACTACCGAAAATGGCCAAACAAGCGCCGACGAGAGCCAGTTTTGGAACGAAGCTTAATGTTGCCTCATTAATGGAGGTGGCTGCCTGCACCATACCCAGCAGGACACCTGCGACGAGCGCAGGTATCAAAATGGGCGCTGCGCCAAGTGCCAGGACCCACATAGCCTGCTGTGCGATTCCGATGAAATAATCTGTCCCCATGTTAAACTCCCACGAAGGAACTAGCCAGCGAGCCAACAGTCAATGCCCAACCATCCACCAGAACGAAGAGAAGTAGTTTGAAGGGCATGGATACAATGGGCGGTGACAGCATCATCATGCCCAAGGCCATCAGCGCAGATGCGACAATCAGATCAATGATCAAAAAGGGCAGGAAGATAAGAAAGCCGATCTGAAAGGCGGTCTTCAATTCACTGGTGACAAAGGCGGGCAACAGGATCGAAAACGGTACATCGTCGGGGCTTTCAAATTTTGGCGCCTTTGCAATATCAGCAAAGAGCGCGAGATCACTTTTGCGGGTTTGTTTAATCATGAAGCCGTGAAAGGCATCACCAGATTTGATCACAGCCTGCTCCATTGTTATTTCGTCTTTTCCAAACGGTTCCAATGCCGTTCGGTTGATCTCGCCAAAGACGGGCTGCATGACAAAAAGAGACAAAAAAAGACTTAGGCCAACCAACACTTGATTAGGCGGGGTTTGTTGTAAACCAAGAGCCTGTCGTAAAATTGACAGGACGATGATGATACGCGTGAAACTGGTCATCATGAGGATGATGGAGGGCAATATCGTCAACAATCCCATGAACAGCAGAAGCTGCAATGAAAGCGACAAAGGCTCTCCATTGCCCGAGATTGTGTCGAGCGCGCGTTCCAGCCCTTGCCCTGTGGCTGTGGCATGAGCTGGCGATGCCGCGATCACGGCGCCGATAAATGCGTTAAAAGTGGTAAAGCCCCTAAGCATGGAAATCGCCCTTATGCTGCTCTGCTAAAAGGGAAATTTGTGTTCTGGAAACTGCAACCAGCAATTCACGGTCACCGAACTCAACGACCGCTAGTTTACCGCTCGTCCCCATGGAAATCACATCGACCATTTTCGCAGGCTTGTCATTGGGTTGAGCCCGCATGGGCATACCTAGCTGCACCTTGCGCCAAAGCCAAAGCGATCCCCATGCCATACCGCCGACGAGCGGCACGAGTATGATCAGGCGGATGATATATTCTGTCATTTATGACCTCCGGTCTACGCCTCCAATACCGCGGTCATTGGCGACAACTTCCAATATGCGGATCCCAAAGCGGCCATCCACGTTCACTATCTCACCTCTTGCAATAAGCGTGCCATTTGCGAAGATGTCGAGCGGGTCACTTGTTTGGCGGTCAAGCTCAACAACATTGCCTTTCGACAAGGCCAAAAGTTCTGACAGTTTTAGCGAGGCCGAACCAACCTCAACGGACAGGCGCAAGGATACGCCCGACAAAAGATCCAGATTATTGTCTAGGCCGACTGTAATTTCGGCCGCATCTTTGACCTTTGGCGCTTCTTTCATATCGCTCATCATTAATTTCCTTTCTCAATTTCTTCTATTTGTACGGCCACGCGGTTATTCGATTCTCCCACTGTGCCATGCGCAAACAGGCGGCCGGAAATCGACAGTGGAATACGGTTGGGCATGAATATTGGAAGCACATCACCGCTCTTCAGCGACATGAGTTGCTCCAAAGATATTTCTGGGCGAGCGAAAACAGTGCGTAGCGGCATTCCGACTTGCATGACCGCCTCGTTCAGGCTGTCATACCAGACCGGATCGATTGCCGCTGAAGACGATATTCCGTCCGCGTCTGTTAATGCTGGTACAGCTCTCAGCCCGGAAACGGGATAGAGCAATGTGATCTGCATTGCATCTCCGGTTGATGCCTGGAGTTTGTATGGTTGGACAGTGACGAGCTCATGTGGTTTGAACAGGCCTGCATGATTACCCTCCATAGAAATTTTGTTGATACCGGATTCCAACTTCACCAGGTTAGACCAAGGGGCAGTCAACGCGGGTATAAAATCTTCAGCGAACCGGTTTAGGAACAATCTTTCGGCTGGCGAGAAATTATCCGACCTATGGTCCGCTTCGCCCGTTCCGCCGAAATGGATATCGACCAGCTGATTGACCAAATCCACTGGAATAACGGCAACAATGCCGCCGACAATTGGTGCCGCTCTATAGTGAAGTAGTACGGAGTTTCCGGTTTCTTGATCGCACCAATTTGCAAAGGATGTGATGTCGGCATCCTGCGGAGTGACTTCCAGACCTTCCATTCCGAACTCGGCGAATTTTGCAACGAGCGAAGCGACAGAACGCTTTGCAACTCGTTGTAGGCCCGGCGAGTAACGTTGCCCGATACGGCCTAATCCGGGCAAGCCTTTCGGCAATCCCTTTTCGGGGATCAAGGAAGCCGGAGTCACTTCCACATCTGTTACCAGCGCGCTCACTGGATCACCAGATTCGTGAAGTAGACATTGTCTATGCCGCCAAAACCTTCCTTGTCTCGTAAAACTTCATTGATGGCGTCTGTTAGCTTTTCTTGTAGACTTTTTTTTCCTGCGGAACTTGCCAGTTCATTTGGCTCCTGTTCCGACAATGTCATCAATATGGCGGATCGAATGGGCACCATCTGCCGCTTGATGTTGAGTATAACCTTGCCATCATAGTAGGTCGCAAGGCTGATTCCCATTTGAACAAAATTTGCACCTTCCCCCAAATTCGCTGTAAAATTCTGTGGTAGCCGGTAGTAGGTCACTTCATACTCTGACGCATCAACCTCGACTTTGTCGTTTTTCACATAAACGGTTCCCTCTTTCAGAGGTGCTTCCTTATTGTCCTTGCCTGAATCAGTGACCTCGGCAGGTTCTTCACCTCGTTTCACCAATTTGGGGCGATTGGGATCTTCCTTTTGCGCATCGGAGGCCAAAGTGGTCGAATAATAAAAACCACCGCCAATACCTGCGCCAATAAGCGTGAGGCTGCTGACGCTCAGCATCATTAGCTTTTTCATTTTTCCGCCCTTTGGCTTTTCTTCGACTTCTTCTTTGTTTGGTTTCTTGCTCATGCTATGTTCCTATTTATTCACGCAAAACGGTCTTGCGGCCTCGCAACTATGGTTGGTTCTTGATCACTGTCTTTGAATTGAACGCCAATTTCATGCGCCGGCATTGGCGGCTTTGCAGGCGAATATTGACTGTCTTGTTGGGTGCTATCCTGGCTTTCGTTACGCGTCAGTATTTCCGCACCTGAAACGCGCACGCCATGGGAGCGCAATTCATCGGTGAGCTTCGATTGTGCGTTATTGATAAGTCTGGCAGCTTCTTCGTTGCCCGTTGTCATCTTTAAAGAAACGCCTTTTTCGTCATTGGCAATATCCACATCCAAACGGCCCAAATTCTCGGGTGACAGACTAAAATTTAAGCGGGCCTCGCTCTGGCGTGCAGCAACAATATCTTTAGCGAGTTCATTCAACCAGATGTCTCCCCGCGCCATATCAAGGCTGCGTGCCATTGCCGCTTGCGCTTCATCAATGCCGGTGATTGTAACGATACCCAAATTGTTGCCATGGGTAACAATATTGGGTTGTGCCGGGCCGGAAATGACGAGATTGGTGAGGTTACTGGGCGTGCCGCGCTGCGTATTCTGCGTGCTGCTGGCGGTTGCATCAATGTCCATTTTTCCTTGGGCTTTTGAGGCTCTCCGAATACGGCTTGTTGTTCCTTCTTGCTCTACAGGTTTTTTTACGATCTCATCGGTGGTGGCTTTCGGGAGGCGTATATCCTGAATGGAACCAATCTTCACAGGCGCAGCGGCCAGCCGCTTATGCGGTTGGTTTTCAGCAGCGGTAATTTCGCTGGGCGTATTTTGCATCATCGCGTTGGGGACTATCTGAGTCTGCGGATTACGCTGCATTTTCACATTGACCGATATTGCTGTGTGTTCGCTTGATGAGGCCAATTTCTCAGCTTCAGCAACATTCGCCGCCGCATCTAATATGGCGGCGCGATCAGAAACGATCTTTGATGTCGGCCGGACTTCCGACGTGCTTGCCGTTGACGGAACTGGCCGTATCTGGCCGAGCAGGTGAATGTCCGCCGGAACTGGAGGCGTGGTCGGCGATCGAGGCTCTGTTGACGCTTTTGTGGGAGCAGGAACAACAGCCGCAGTATCCGCTCTCGCTGGACGCTGACCAGTCAGTGCGGATGTTTGCGCCGGTGATGTGGCAGGTGAATTATTGAAGGGGGCATCGAAACCAAGTTGGGATAGGAATCCATGCATATAATCATCTGGTGTTTCCAGCCTGTGGTTGCCTTCATCTGAAATTTCTTCAGTCAATATTTTTGACGGTGCCGGGGGTTCTGCCGCGGGTTTAAGGGGCGGTAGAACCATCGGGAATGCCTTTGCGGTAGTAGATCCGGCAATAATGCTATTGCCAATCGGCAATTCTAGCGTCGTTGGAGATTGAACTGATGTCACTATATTCATCCTATTTTTTTAAATTTCTGACGGCTGGGCATATTTGCATCGTGCCGGCGCACGCTTTCCAACATGTCGTTTTTTTTCGCATGATCATATAATCGCTGCGCTCTCTCTTCGCGCTGGTGAGCAGCATTGCGCAATTGCTCGGTTTCCTGCTTGCGTTCTTCCGCTTCGGTTTTGGAATGGGCAAGTGCGTCATATGCATCGGACAAACGCTGCTGCATTTCTCCAGTCGCTCGCAACACCGGGCCAGTATGCCCACCGCATCCAATTTGGGTATTTGCCTGCAAGGTCCCGATCCGCTCTTGAACATTCACCATCTTCGCAAGATCGCGGTTCGCTTGAAACAGTTTGGCCGTCGCTACGCGGTGCTCGATCTTACGCACATGCAAGATACGAGAGCGTTTTTGTGTCATAACGCTCATGCGCCAAACTCCTCTAGCAAGGTTTGGCGGGAGGTTTGAAAATCGATCAAATCACTTGGCTTTTGCTGTAAAAAGGATAGCATATTCGCGCGCCTATCCATGGCTTCATCTAACGTCGGATCTGCACCTGGTGTATATGCGCCCATCATGATCAGGTCATGATTTTCGTCATAAGCGGAGGTCAATCGGCGAAAATGTGCAGCGGCCTTTGATTGGTCTTCATCCACTATGTCTACCATTGAGCGCGATAGGGATTTGGAAACATCGATCGCTGGATAAATGCCTTGTTCGGCCATTTTGCGGGACAGTATGATATGGCCATCGGCAATGGCGCGCGCGCTATCTACAATCGGATCATCAAGGTCGCCGCCATCGGCCAACACTGTATAGAGCGCAGTGATAGATCCGCCTGATTGGCGATCCACACCCGCACGCTCGACAAGGCGAGGGATAACGCCGAGTGCGGAGGGCGGATAGCCTTTCATCGTCGGCGGTTCGCCAAGCGACAAACCAATTTCACGTTGGGCATGGGCAACGCGGGTAAGGCTGTCGACAAGCAAGAATACCTTTTTTCCTTCGTTGCGAAAATATTCGGCAATTGCGGTGGCACGCATCGCAGCCCGCAGTCTCAATAGGGGCGGGTGATCGGCAGGGACTGCGACAACGACAGAATGCCGTTTGGCACTACCGAGTTTAGTTTCGACAAAATCGCTTACTTCACGGCTGCGTTCACCAACCAGTGCGACAACGCAAACATCGCAATCCGCGCCGGCAAGCATCTCCCCCATCAATACCGATTTGCCGACGCCAGAGCCTGCAACAATGGCAAGGCGCTGGCCTTCACCGACGGTTAACAATGCATTGATAGCGCAAACACCTGTATCAAAAGGCTTCGTGACTCTACCCCTATTCAGGGGGTTATCCTGATGACCAGTTAGCGGCCATTTGAAGCGGCCAGTGATTGCTGCGCGTCCGTCAAGTGGATCGCCATTGGCATCAATCACACGGCCGAGCAAAGACCGCCCGCATGTGACCATTTCGGCTCCACCCAGAGGCTCCACTCTTCCTCCTGCAGCAAAAGCTCCATGATTTGAAAAAGGAAGGATAAGGGCTTTTTGTTCTCGAAAGCCAACCACCTCGCCGCGCACCTTGTCGCCGTTGGCAGACGCGATTGAAACGCCGGTGCCCAACGGGACGGGGAAACCGGAAGCCTCCAACAGCAACCCTTCATGAGCATGAATTTCTCCGATACGGCGCGGAGCTGCATGAGAGATATCAATTCGGTTTAACAAACCTTCTGCTGATTTTGTCATGCGGCCGCTCATGATACATCGTCTTTCAGACCCAGCTCGCTGCGCAATTCTTCCAGATAAAGTGCGTTGCTATTTTCGATCCAGCCGGTCGAACAATCGATACGCAAGGAACCCCGGCTTGCCGTTTCATCGGCTATCACCAGCAATTTGATTGTATCGTCATCCAGCAACGCAATATCATCGGGGTGCATCCACACGGTGCGAGCTGCGTCACAGTCGGCGATCAACGCAACCGCTTTTTCTATCCTGCTTTCTAGCCATGCGGCATCCGGTGTAAAAACGCCTACAATCTGTTTCACCAGTGTTTCGACTGCCTCACCGATCAACATAGCTAGTTCATCGCTGGCTTCGGGCTGCAAAGCTTCGGCGCTGGATATCAACGTCATCAGTTGCGCACGCTCCTTGGCAAATTTCACCTGGGCGGCTTGCTCACCATCGATAACGCCTTGCGCATAGCTATCATCCGCCTGCCTCTCTGAAGTTGGCGCCTCCGAGATGCCGGAATTCGCGCAATTAGCATCGGTTTCATAAAGCGGCTTGAACATGTTGCTGAACGACGCCGTGTCGATCAACTTGATAGTTTGGATGTTGGCATCAGACATAGTCTTCGCCTCCGCCGCCCATCTGGATTGCGCCTTCATTTGCCAGACGGCGTGCCACTGCAATGACCGTTTTTTGTGCTTCTTCGACTTCGCTGCGTTTTACCGGAGCGCTTTCTGCCATATCATCCCGGATTGAATCTGCCGCACGAGCAGACATTGATCCCAATAGATGATCAGCCAGCTCTTCACTGGCACCTTTAAGCGCAAGGCTGAGAATATCGGGTTCGACCGAGCGCAATATTTCGCCCACGCTTTTGCTGTCAAGTTCGAGTAAATTGTCGAAGATGAACATTTCATCCTCGATATCCTGTCCTAGCTGCTTATCGAGCTTCTTGATGGATTTGAGGATTTTTTCACCCGTCATCTTGTTCATATTATTTACGATCTTGGCGGTATCTGCTTTGCCGCCTATCTGGACTAGCGATTTGGCGCCGTCTGCGTCAGATTCGACCGACAATATTTGTTCCAGATCCTCCAGGGCCGTGCTGGTCACTTTGGTTAGCCGTGCTGCCCGGTAAACAAGCGTTGTCTGCAAACCTTCATCCAAACCTTCCAATACAAGGGCCCCAATTTCCGGCTTAAGCACCGACAGAATTAAGGCACCAACTTGAGGATGCTCGCTTGCTAGTATTTTTTTTATAGTGGGCGTTTCCATCCACCGGATCATCTCCAATGAATTTGCGCTCGATTGCGGTGCTATAGAGCTCAGGATGTTATCCGCACGCACATTGCCAAGCGCTTCGGTCATAACATTGCGGATACGCGGCTCTGCGCCAACGGCTAGGGCGGACACCGTTTTGCACTGGCCAATGAAACTGCTCAGGGCAATAGATATCTCGCCTTCACTTGCCGAAGAGGCGGAAAACATTGCGGAGCCAAGGTCTTTGACTTCGCTTGGTTCGAAATGCCGCAGTATGTCGGCCGCTTCATTGTCATCAAGCAACATCAACAGGATCGCTGCAGCGGTAGATCCAGAGACCTTGGGCTCAACATTTTGGACTTGCTCGTCATCATTTTCAATTGCTGTGTTAGTATCAGTCGCCATTGATCGGCTCCTGCATTAACTGCCGAACGACCATCGCTGCCCGAGCAGAATCCTGCCGGACGAAATGGCGAACCAATTCTGCCCTAGCTTCGTAGCTAGGCGCCGCTTCGATCATTTCAATTGTGATCTCATCATTTGCAGCCCCCACTTTGCCGCCAGAACCATCTGTGGCCGTCAATAACTGCTGTTCGATCAGTTCTTGCGTTTCAGCAGTTTTTTTGCGTCGTTCGCGGATCACCTTGAGCAGAGGGCGACCAAGGAAAAAGAACAGGAGCAGAGCGACCAGAATCCCACCTACCTGCCTTGCCAAGGGTATAACCCAGGGCTGATCCCACCATGCCGGCATGACCGTTTCGGTCTGGACAAATGGGCGAGATGAAATAGCGACAACGTCGCCGCGCTCGGCACTATAGCCGACGGCGCCTTTGACGAGCTCTTCAATGGCTTTCAATTCGGCGGCACTGCGTGCCTTGCTGCCTTCTGGATCGCGCAATGCAACTGCAACGGTAAGGCGCTGCAGCCGACCATAGGGTTGATGCGTAACCGAAATTTCACGACCAACATCAAAACTGCGCTTGTAGGTTTCGTTATTTTCACCGCCATTTCCGGCAGCATTCTGATTGTTGCCTGGGCGCTGGTCTACCGCTTGCGCGTTTTCAGGCGGCTGGTTCGCTAGCGCACCCGGAATACCAACAGCATCACGGCGCTCGTTGTTGCGAGTAGAGCGGCCTCCTTCTTCGCGTCGTAGGGCACGGTCATCGTTGGGGTAGGTTTCTCGCGTTGATTGGCTTTCGGAGAAATCAACAATGGCGCTGACTTCTGCGCTAAAGTGATTTTGGCCTACAATTGGTCCGAGCAATGTAGATAGAGCCTGACGATAACGCTGTTCAATTTGCATCTGCAATTCAAAATTGCGATTTGCGCTGTTGCTTGTGTCTTTTTGCGAAAGCAAAGCGCCGCTTTGATCTAAGATAGAAACTTCTTCCGGAGACATGCTGGGAACCGACGAAGCGACCAGATGCCGGATTGCGCGGACTTGCCCCGGCGCTAATGATCTTCCGGAATGGAGTGTCAGCATGACAGAAGCAGCCGGCTTCGCGCTTTCTCTTACAAAAACACTCGGTTCCGGCGTTGCTAGATGGATGCGTGCCGATTGTACCGCGTCAATGGCTTCGATTGTTCTAGAAATATCCGCTTCGCGTGCGCCGCGAAGGGTTTCGCCTTCGACCGCGCGACTGGATCCCATTGGCAATGATGCGATTAATGCATCGCCGCTTGGCGCGGCTTTGGGAAGGCCCTGACTAGCAAGCATCATACGCGCACGATGCAGTTGATCTTCGTCGACCTGAACGGTTCCAGAGGAGCGATCAATCGAATAGTCGATTCCGGCGGATTGCAGTGCTTCTGCAATCGCTCCCTTATCGGTATCGTTTAATCCCTGATATATAGGTAGCTGTGCTGGCGACTGTAAACTCCACCATGCTGTGCCCGCTATTCCTATGGCACCGGCAAATAGCAAAAGCGGCATTGCTTTTTGTACAGCAGGCTGCAAGCCCAATGACTTCAGACGGCTCAAGCTTCCAGACAGAGGTGCGCCCTGCCCGGTGCCAGAGCTGTTAAACGCTGTTCCGCTATTATCGGGTGCAAGGATTTCTTGTTCAGCCATCTACTATACCGGCATATTCATAATGTCGCGGTAAGCAGTGAGCAGCTTATTGCGCACTTGCAGGGTCGCTTCAAAACCAACAGAGGCTTTTTGCCTTTCGACCATGACTTGCACAATATCGTTGGTGTCGCCGCGTTCATACGCGGATGATAGTGCGCCTGCTTTACTCTGCTGGGCATTTACGGCCTGCAACGCATCAACCATCGTTTTTCCGAAATCGCCTGAAGCGGCACCCTTCGCATCAACGCCGGCGATAACGCCCGCGTCGCCAGTACCAGCCGCTTTTTGCAACGCTGAATTCTGGCTCAGAATGGATGAGCGCATCTGCAGTAATCGATTTTGGTCGATCGTCGACATGATGTCTTGGGTCCTGTATTAGCTGGGGGTGAAGTTACCCACGCCAACCAAGAAGCAAGCATCGTGCCATTTTCACTATTTTCAATCATATCACTGATAAATATATATTAATTATCAGATTTGGATATGAGTGCCAAAAAAATGACAGGTATTTTATAAAGTAACCGCGAAGCTGGTCGTTTCAGGTTCCGAGGCTGCTCACAAAGTGGGGTCGCCCATGTAGGCATTATGCTGAAAGGAACTGAAATGACTGTAATTAATACCAATGTAAGTGCGCTTCGCGCACAAAATAGCTCGCGCATGGCAAATGAGATGCTGGGCCAGGCGATGGAAAGACTGTCGAGCGGCAAACGCATCAACAGCGCAAAAGACGATGCTGCGGGTCTTGCTATCGCAACGCGTATGGACGCCAAAGTTCGTGGTTTGAACCAGGCCGTTCGTAACGCCAACGACGGCATCTCACTGGCTCAAACGGCCGAAGGCGCGATGGGAGAAATTTCCAATATTCTCGTTCGTATGCGCGAACTAGCTGTTCAGTCCGCCAACGGCACGGCTGCAGCTTCTGATCGCACCGCGATCCAGACTGAAGCAACTGCGCTGCTTAGCCAGATTGGCGATATTGCAGGCCGGACCGACTTTAACGGTACCAATTTGATTAATGCCGCCGGCACATTCAGCATTCAAACCGGTGTTGAGTCCGGTGAAACCGTTGATATTGCTTTCACATCGATGAATGCCACGGGTTTGGCCGTCAACGCTGTTGATTTGTCGACAGCCGCTGGCGCGAGTACCGCAATGGGCCTTCTGGATACGGCAATCGATACGGTTGCGACCCAGCGTGCAAATGTTGGTGCTGCCCAGAACCGGTTGGAAGCGACCGTCAACAATCTGACATCGACCGCGACCAATCTAACCGAGGCCAAGTCGCGCATTGAAGATACAGATTTCTCTGCAGAGTCGACGAAATTGGCTGCATCGCAAATTTTGAGCCAAGCATCCACTGCGATGCTATCGCAGGCCAACCAGAGCCAGCAGGGCGTTCTAAATCTACTTCGGTAATTTAACCGTTCTTTTTTGAA
This sequence comes from uncultured Sphingomonadales bacterium, assembly GCA_937129355.1. GTDB lineage: Bacteria > Pseudomonadota > Alphaproteobacteria > Sphingomonadales > Sphingomonadaceae > Sphingorhabdus_B. The sequence goes on from CAKZNA010000122.1 coordinate 39,947, forward strand.
ATGCAAAAACCCTCTGGTGTGAGAACATCAGGGGGTTTTTGCCATGCAGAAATTATGGCATCCAAAACTGCTCGGACTTTCTAAACCACCGCCACTGCTGCATTCCTAAAATAGCCATTGCTTTTCCGGCATAACTGGTTAGGCGTAGTAATTCTCGGGGGAGAGGTCGCATGAATACAGAGCAATTAGCTGCTCTAAAATCTTTGTTAGATTCCGCAGTTTCATCAATTGATGAGTCGACAGAAAAGACTAACAAAATATTGAATGAACTTCTCGATACTGTGATCAGATTGCGACGATTACGCAATTCCGTTTTTCCTGCGAACTATTTTGCTGATACCGCTTGGGATATACTTCTTGATTTATACGAAGCGAAAATCGAGAATAACACTCTATGCACTACCGCTCTGGCTGTAGATTCCGCTGCGCCTTTGGCGACGGTCCTGCGTTATCTGAAAACACTGGAGAAGGATGGGTATATTGAGCGTTTCGCGGACGATCAGGACGGCAGAAGAACAATGGTTCAGCTTACCGAAAAAGGCGAAAAAGCTATGCAAGATACCTTTTCGCAATCGCTGTCTAGAAGAAGTCCTGATCTAATCCGGCCATTTCAGGTTGAACATTTGGCGGGCGACACCACTCAGTGATCGGTTTCACCGGTACTTTCAATTATAGCCAAAGCTTCACTTATACGTATCGCGGCCAGATCAAGTTTCAGCTGATCAGCCATTTTCAAGGATTCCCGAAGCAGCGTTACAAGCTCTAACTGTTGTTTGTCTTCAGAAAAGTCCATCTCTCTATTCCCGATCACCCCGTTTTGAGTCGCGATATGCAGCAGTTTGCTGTAAATGCAACAAGCTTAATATATGCTGTCTCATTTGAGCATGCGTTTGTCATACTGGCCTCAAAAAATATGGAGATTCTGTATGATCATTCCCAACTTCGTTTCTTTGAAAGACGGATTTTGATGCATGGAGTTAAATTTTTTAAGTTGATCGAGTGTTGTCGCATAATCCTAGATCCGTAAGGCATTGAAAAAATTACCAACCTTTTCTTTCAGCAAGATATAGTCCCTAGCGTCTTCTTTTTTCCATTTTCCAAAGTCAGGATGTGTGAGCTTTGCATCAATCGAGACATATTAATTTTTCCATCACGCGAGATCAAATGCCAATGTGAAATAAGCTGTAAAATATCTGGAGGAAATGTCGTTTCTTCAATTACCATTGAATAGTAGTAGAGCGCGTTTCGTGATGGCAGGCTGGGAAATAGATCGGTTTTGGAAATCGTTGTTGCGGCGGTTTGGCGGTCGTGACGTTTCTAGCCGTGACGAATATGGTGCAAAGAAGTCTCTCGGCACACTTGATGTCGTTGTAGATTTTTTGGAGCGCCATAGCATTGATCCAAACCCTACCAACTATGAGTTGGTTTACCGTCAACAGATATCGCATGAATCTGGATTGGATCTCATAGTTGACAAGTTGATTGTTAATGGACGTGTGGAAGGGCCGTTGCCGAAGAACCAGGAGGCTGTTTTTGAAAGCGGGTTGAGCGAGATCGCAGACTTTGCTCATACGCAGCTGAAGGCGATTGAACTTATTGTGGGTCAATCGAAACAGGATGCCAAAGGTTTTGGTGATGCGTTACAGCAGGAGACGGCCAGCGTTAACGACAATACGTTGGACCCAAAATTCATAGGTAGCTTACTCAGCATGACCCGCACAATGATCAATAAAACGAGAGCTGCCGAGGAAAAACTTAAATCCCGCGAGAAGGTAGTAAATGAACTCCAGCATTCGCTGGCAGATGCAAAATCTCGCGCCGATACCGATGCACTTACCGGGTTGTCGAACCGACGTGCTTTTGAAAGAGAGTTAGGCGCAGCATGTGAGCGTGCGGAATTGGGCAAAGTAGAATTATCCCTTGCCATATGTGATATAGATCATTTCAAATCCATCAATGATAACTACGGTCATGTCACCGGCGATCGTGTGCTGCAGTTGGTCGGAGAAATACTGCGCGAAAATTGTGATGCATATGGACAGGTTTTTCGGTTTGGCGGTGAAGAATTTGTTATATTGTGCGAAGGATATACCGCTAACGATACTGAAACGTTTGTAGAGGCGTCCCGCTTGGATCTTGTCAGCCGCAAGATTGTAAAAAAAGAAACCAAACAGAATTTGGAGAAATTGAGCTTTTCAACCGGCATATGCGAATATAAACATGCCGGGTCCGCCGAAGCATTGCTTAAGTTAGCTGATAAGTCCCTGTACAAAGCTAAGGCAAATGGACGTAATCTGACCTTGATCGCTGGAAATTCTTAGGCTCCCCTTTCCTAAAGTTGTACAATCCTGTAGGATCAAGCGGTATAACATTCTGTGTGGTGGGGTGTTTCATGCTCGAAACAGACGTAATTTCGCAATGTGAAAAATTGACTGAAGCGCAACAAGACTGTTTGCGGCACGTTGCCATGCTTATGTCATCCAAAGAGATCGCTCGGATTCTCCACATTTCCCATCATACCGTCGATCAAAGACTAAAGCGCGCGCAACAAATACTGGGTGTGTCAACGCGCGCAGAAGCTGCGCGGCTTTTTGCAGCCTTTGAAAATTCAAGTAATTTTTCAAGCGGCATGTACGGCAATTTGGTATACGGAAGTTCGGAGCTTCCACCAGCGCGCTATTCTCGCAATCTAAGCGCGTCAGTTGATGAACCGAGCCCGTTCGCTGACAGCGGTACAAATCAGTTGCAAGAAGAGCAGGCGATGTTTTTTCAAGATGCGCCTTCAGTCGACAAGCAACCCGCTTTTCTGTCGGCTCTGCTTGAAACTGGTAGGGAAAATAATTTATCGATTCCGGTAAGGATAGCCATAATAGCCTCTATAGTGGTATTTTCTATATTGGCGTTTAGTGCTTTGGTCAGCATAGCTGAAGGCCTTTCTAGGTTATCATAATTCTTCTTTTTCTCCAGTGAATAGAAATTGAACAACCGCAATATTTTGCAAGTTGTTGGAGATAAATTATGCTTAGAAATCGTATGGCTGCGGCAAAAGATGTTGCAGAAAAACTAGTCGCCCTGGAATCTGCGATTGATGATGCCCTGTTATGTGCGGCGGAATTGTCGTTATCTGCTTCAAAGGGGCGCAAGACAGCAAATATTTCAGCTATGGTTGGGCAAGACGCGCTCAATAGTACCGCCAAAACATATGCGTCGCTAATGGAGGCGCGCTCGCAAATTGTTGATGCACATGGTGCCTATGCTGATGTAAGAGACCAAATCGGCTTGCGGACCTTTGCTGGCGGAATGTACGGAGATTGCGTTGAAGGCAAGATTGGCGCCGCGAATGAAGAAGAAGCGGCAACGCCTATCATCTATTCAGCTTCGAAAGCTGCCTGACAAAATTTGGTGTGCCGATTAATTGTTGACGGACTAGTAGGTGCATGATGTGTAGATTGTATGATAACCTACTTTTTTGCGTCTCTGCATCTGATCGCGCTAGTTTTTGCGGTCAGGAATGGTGATCGTCAAATTTGGCTTGCGTTCTTTGCAATGTCAGCATCATTTTTGGGCACACCAATTTTACTCTACGTAAATGACACCAATTGGTTGGACACTCAATCTGGAATACTAATCCTAGATTTTTGTGTGTTTTCTATACTTCTTGGATTAGCATTAAGGAGCAAAAGGTTTTGGCCTTTACCCATAGCGGCGTTGAGCGCTATTCCAATACTCACCCATTTCATTCTTCCCCTGGGGAAAAACTTGGAATCGGCCGGCATAAATTTGACGCAGGGCCTTTGGGGGTTTCCTCAATTGGCAATTTTGATTCTCGCGGCAACGCGAAGTTCCCAAAAAACAAGAACAAAACTGAGGAAATAGAAATTTTTATGGAATTGATGTTGAATGCATCAATTGAGAATTTTGACCAAATCGCACAAGACTTGTTCGGTCGTTTCGGTAGTGTTGCCGATGCACTCTACTTTTTTCAGGCAGAAGATGCAAAAATTGATGGTGTGGATGGTAAGGTCAGCGGTCTCTTTAAATCGATCGCACAAGTAGTTTCATCCGGCTTGCGTTCTCAAGCACTCTCCAAGCCGCTTATTTCCTCATCGAAAGCGCTGCATGATTATTTGCGTTTCACAATGGCCGGACTTCAGCGCGAAACTGCTCGCGTTCTTTTCCTAAATGGCGAGAATCGACTTCTTGCTGACAAAGTAGCAAGCATTGGGTCTGTGAACCACGTGCAGATCTATCCGCGAGAAATCGTAAAAGAAGCTCTCCTGCACAATGCCACAGCATTAATTCTTGTGCACAATCATCCTTCTGGAAATATCGAGCCGAGCAGGTCTGACATTCTTGTAACCAATAAGTTGAAGCGCGTTTGCGAGTTTCTTGAACTTACTTTGCATGATCACCTTATCGTATCGAAAACGGGCGTTAGTAGCCTCAGGGCCGCCGGCCTATTCAAATAAAAAAGGCCAATGGCTGACAGGGGTATACAATTATGGATTTAAGAGAGTTTGGAGATCTGCTCGATAAATTTGAGTCGGTTTTAGAGGGAGCGCACAATAAAAATGTTCCGATCTATATTTTAATAGAAGCAATAATTTCAGGCGAACCAATTTATGAATCAAAAGTTCTTTCTATTACAAAATTAGAGAATACATCAGATGATATTATCCGTAGATATATATTAGCAATGGAAAAAAGAGGTATATTACAGTTTGGAGAAAGTGATCCAAAACTTGGAAAGTTGCTGATTCTAGATCGCAACCAAACTCTGTCCGTTCTAAGCGAATAAATGTACAAGCTTCATCGTTCGACCAGCGCATACAAGCCATGCGATGCAGCCCTCAAATCGTTTGAAGCATATTAACGCAACTGCTTCTACGAGTTACCAACGCAACCAATCTTAATTTCTGCCAGTGCTCGCTGCAGTTGGCTGAGTCTAGTGTGCCTCAAGACGGCAGAGTTCCCTGATGACTTATAAATATCCCTGTTCGGCCAAATCAATTCCCTGATAGTCCATTTAGGGAACTTGCACCTGAAACAGAAAGAAATGCTTGCATTCGCGCTTGCCCAAACGGCCAAATTTACTCAAAAACCACAAAATTCCCTGTAAATTCCCGTAGAACAGAGAAATTTGCTACAGAGACTGGTTCGCTGCTAACTGCAACCGTCACCACCACTTTCTTGATATTGACAGATTCTCTGTACCTTACCAGCGGCGGTAAGGTCGGCGCAGGAGAGATCGGCTTATTTTGAGACTGTTGCGGTCAGCCGCTCTTTCAGAACGCGGCGCAGTAACTTTCCCGTTTCGTTATAAGGAAGTTCGCTTTCAAAGAACCATGCCTCGGGTGTTTTGGTGGACCGCAACTGTGCCTTTACATGCGCGACAAGGGCTGCAGTTTCTGTCTTTCCCTTGCACACAACAACCGCCGCAACCTTTTCGCCCCATTGATCGTCGGGCAGGCCCAGTACCGCGCAGTCGGCAATTGCATCATGTGTGCGCAGACAGTCTTCAATCTCGCCAGGCGAGATATTCTCTCCGCCGCGCACGATCACATCATCCAGCCGCCCTTCGACGAACAGGTAGCCGTCTTCATCAAGCCAGCCGCCATCATTGGTTGCGAACCAGCCTTCTTCATCGATGATTTTCTTGCCGAGATATTCGCCAGATACTTGAGGGCCGCGAACATAGATTTCACCGCTTTCGCCGGCCGGCAATGCCGCCTTGCCATCTTTGCCGCGAATTTCGAGTTCCAGCGCCGGCAGCGGTTTGCCGACAGAGCCAAGCCGCCGGCGCACGGCTGGATCATCGGATGCAAAAGCTGCGCGATGATCATCTGCGCCCAATAACGCAATGGTAGAGCTTGTCTCGGTAAGCCCATAGGCATTGACGAAATCGACATGCGGCAGAAGCCTCATCGCGCGGGCAATCACTGGCTCGGGCATCCGTCCGCCACCATAGCTGAGCGCGCGCAGAGCTGGCAGCGGAGTGTCTTCATGTTCAACGCTGTCAAGAATGCGGTCGAGCATGGTCGGAACAACCATCGCGTTGGTGACTTTTTCACGTGCAGCAATCTCTGCCCAGTCTTCAGGCTTGAAGCTTGGCAGATAGACAATCCGACGCCCGCTATAGATTCCGGTCAAGATCGCGCTGATCCCGGCAATATGATATGGCGGCACGCTGACCAGCGCCGTATCGCCGTCACCCGCACTCATAAATTCGACCGTGTTAAGCACATAGCTGGTCAGGTTTTCGTGACGCAGTACAGCTGCTTTGGGTTCGCCGGTAGTGCCGCTGGTGAATAGCAGGACGGCAATGTCGCTCTCTTTTTCGGTCCAGCCCTCGGGCGGCGCGCGCTGGGCAATATCGTCCTCAACTTCGCTGCGTTTGACAAGCTTCACGCCGTCATGGGCGTCGATACGCTCCGCCATATCATCATCAATGATAAGCACGGACGGTGCCGTTCGAGCCACCAGACGGTTGAGATCAGCATCGGGTAGCCGGTAGTTGATCGGACAAAAAGGCATCCCGGCATAGCCGCTGGCAAAAAACAGCGTCGGCACCAATGTGCCGTTTAACCCTGCGAAAGCGACTTGTTCAGCATCCTGTTCATTCACCCATGCCGCCACTGCCTCGGCCCGGCTTTGCAATTCGGCAACGGTGAGGCCATCAACCGCGCCGCGTTCACCAGCGGCGTCGGCCGCCATATCAAGAAGAAGTGTTGTCTGCATTGCGTATCAATCGGAAGAAGGAAGCGGCTTGGTTTCCTTCGACCTCAATATCTGTCTATTGAAACTTAGGAACCCTATTTCGGCCTTGCCTCCAAATATTCTCAAGCTGCTTTCCTTGTCAAATAACGTTTGCCAATCATCTTACCACCGCCATGTCGCCGCATGCAATCTCGTCTTTGCCCGTTGGCGCGAACATGATGAGGGCCTTCATTTCACTCAGGCGACAAGGCGTTCGATGAACCAGACGGATGCGACTATCCCGATGGCATAACTGCAAATGCGGATGGCCGGCGGCAGCATTTCGGCGCGTATTCGCTGAAGGATTGCGAGCATAGCTACGGCAATGACAACAATGGCTAGCTGACCTGCCTCTACGCCTGAATTGAAGGTAAGCAGCGCTGTTGGCACTTCTCCTTCGGGTAAGCCGATTTCATTCAACGCACCTGCAAACCCGAAGCCGTGGAGCAAACCAAACAGGAAGGCGACGACCCAGGGAATACGCTCTGAAAGGCGCGGACTTTCCGGGTCTTTCTTGACTATTTCCACCGCCAGAAAGATGATTGATAGCGCGATCACAACCTCGACCGGCTGCTGCGGTAATCCGAACCAACCAAGCGTTACGCCCACCAATGTAATCGAATGGGCGATGGTAAATGCAGTTACCGTTTTTGCCACCATCCAGCCGCCACGGATCAGGAGTACAAGGCAAAAGACGAAGAGCAGATGATCAATGCCAAAGACGATATGTTCGATACCAATTACGAAATAGGTCCAAGCGACATTTCCGCTGTCGGACTTGGCCGGAATTTGCACAGTTGGCTCATCTGCGGTTAGGCGCAAAGCCTGTATGGGCCCTGATGTCGGTGCGATCCGGACCAGCACATCATTTTGTGCGGCGGCAAAATTTGAAAGACCGATTTTTTTGCCGGCCAGGCTGCCGTCGCAGGATATCGTCCCGCGTGAAATGACAGCCAGCTGCGCCATCTCGCGCTGCATTTCTGCTTTTGCTTTGCAATTATCCGGCAGGATAGGCTGCGTTTCCGGCGTTACCCCGCCCTTGATCGGAGCCTTCCAGACTATCCGCCATTCCGATGCGTCCTGCTGCGCTAGCTCCAGATATCCCGGGCGCAGCTCATCGGCCTGCGCTGCGGAGCCCGTCAATAGGGCAAGAATGAATGCGAATAGCCGGATCATTCGGGCTTCTCTATCTCGATTTCATAGCCATCGAGCAAGGCCTGATACGCCGCCTCTTTCCGACTGGAGGTATTATCGGCGCGCCAGTCATTTTCGACCTGTTGGCGAATATCGGCGAGAGCGGGCGTTTTACCGGCCACACGCTTTTCAACGCGAACAAGATGCGCGCCGAAACCCGATGTTACCGGTCCGCTCCATTCGCCGAGTTTTGCCTTCGCCAATCGGCCCGCAAAACCCTCGCCGAACGCGCGGTCAATTTGCGCGCTGCTGGCCGCTGTCATGGTTCCAGGCAATGAAATAGGTTTACCAAATGACATAGGGTTAGCGCCGCCGCGAATGCGTTTAAGGGTTGCGGCTGCTTCATCCTCCTCGCCCACCCAAATTTGGGTGAAACTTAGCTGGCCTCCATCTGCATATTTTGCAGGATTGGCATCAATGGCGGCTTGTAGCGCGGCATCATCGGGCTCCGTGCTTTCCGCCGCCGCAGTGGCGATCTCCTCCATTTTGCTGCGCAGACGTCGCCGGATGATCGGGTCATTGTCATCCAGCCCCATCCGCCTTGCTTCGCGGTAGTAGATTTCCTCGCGAATATAATCGCGGATCAAGCCATCAATTTCCTGCTCATTGGGAGGCCGCTTCCAAACCGCAACGAAGCGGCTAGCCAATTGCTCCACTTTTGCCTCGCTGATGGTGATTGTTCTGCTTTCCGGATCAACGGCATTTCCGCTCCAGCCCAGCAAAATGAACACAATCAATCCAGCGCCGAGAAAATGTACCAGCGGTTCTTTCAAAAGCTGTTTCAGCCGATCGTCCATCATTTCCCCCAAAAGAATCTTGGTATTTTCGCTATGCGCAGGACGACCGAAAATCAATGGCGCAATCATGCCGGATTGCGGTATGGCCGCGCCAATAGTTCTTGCCCGACGTTACGCTTTCCGGCATTGACGGGAACATGTTGATGTCTTCAAAAAATCGTGCCGCGAAGGTGCATTATATGCCCAACGGATTCCGTTTGCTGTCAAACGGGGATCACGTGCTTTGTGCTGTTTCTGGCGAAAAGATCATGCTCGAAGATTTGCGTTATTGGAGCGTTGAGAAACAAGAGCCCTATGCCACGCCGGATATATCGACGCAGGCAGCTTTGGGTAAAGCGAAAAGAAAGCCCCAATGAAGATGACAATTTTGTCGCGCAGTTCGGCCGTGATGATATGTGTTGTGGCAGTCGCCAGCTGCACAGCCTCACCGCCGTTAGAAAGCACTAGCAGCGCGCCGACGGGTGCAGCGGAAGAAGCAGTATTGGAACCGCAAGTGGCGGCTCAGGCAGAAAAGCCGGCAAAACCTAGCCAACCTATCCGGAGTGATTTCTGGTTTGATGGCTCGCCCCAACAGGGAGGGTTAGTTGTTGCCCGCGCGCCAACAGGCGTAGATTCTGTCAAGCTGGACGGACAATCGCTTCCGGTAACGCCGGATGGTTTTTTTCTAATGGGTTTTAACCGGGATGCGGAGAAAGCCGCAAATCTATCATGGGCAGCTGATGGCGCTCAACCAAGCCGTATGTTGGCAGTGCGTCCGGGCAAGTGGAAGATAGAGCGTGTGAATGTGTCGCGGCGCGGCAATGCCAAGACATCGGCAGAGTTTAACCGCCGCCGCGCACCTGAATTGGCGCAGATTAATGCCGCCCGCGCAGAACAAAATGATAGCGGCGGTTGGCGGCAGGAATTCATTTGGCCAGTAAAGGGACGACTGTCAGGATTTTTCGGCGCTCAGCGCATCTATCGCGGAACGCCCGGCGGATATCATACCGGTCTGGACATTGCGGCACCCAACGGCACTTCCATTGTCGCGCCAGCAGATGGTGTAATCACTCTTTCAGCAAAAAAACCCTTCACCAGAGAGGGCTATTTGCTGATGATTGATCACGGCATGGGCTTGAACAGCGCGTTTGTGCATTGTTCGCAGCTGCTGGTGAATAAAGGCGATGTTGTGAAGCAGGGGCAGGTTGTTGCGCGTGTCGGTAGAACCGGCAGCGCGACGGGGCCGCACCTGCATTGGAGCATGAAATGGAATGCGGCGCGGGTTGATCCGTTGCTTCTGCTGCCGCCACAATAGAGGATGGCGCAGCGGCTAACCCTTGGACTTGCGCTGCTATTGCTGACAGGCTGCTTGGGGCAAGCGAATGGTTCAGGGCCGGGACAAACAGATGCGAAGAGGCAGATGGTTTCGATAGCAGCGAGCGGTAAAATCTGGGCCTGGCGCGATGATGACACGAGCCGTTCAGGACAGCTGTTTTTTGACATCAGGGATAAAGCGGCAGATGAGCTTCGTAGCGCATTGATCAACGCCGAACCGACCATCGGTGTAATACCTGTTTCTATAACGATTGGCGGCACCAGCTGGGATACCGCAATTGTCGACGCGAGTAGCCATGATGGATATTTGCTTGAGATTGACCCATCCGTCGCCGCAAGCGAAAATCTGTCTGCGGGCAGCATAGTAGAATTGACCATTCAGGTTAGGGGATAGAAATGCTTGGTGATGATCCCATGATGATAGCGGCCATAATCGCTTTCTTGCTCCTCATCTTTCTTGTCATTGGTATTCGCGCTGGTTTGAAAGATGCGCGCGAACGGGATTTGACCGGGCCGCCCGATGCGGCGGAGCTTGCTGGCGGCACTGACCGAAAGCGCTTTCCTGTCTTGCCTGAACGCGCGGAGATGGCGTTGGAAGCACCTGAACCGGTTGCCGATCCGCTTGCGCCTGAAAAGCCCGCGATTGTGATGCCACCCAAAGCCGAAATTGGCGATTTGGAAACTGAAAGTAGCTATACCGAAGACCAGTTGATGGAGCGCGAAGTAAAGGCAATGCTTTTACAAAAGCGAGGCGACCGTGCGGTCAAACATGTGATGAAGGTCAAGGGCGTTGATGAAGCTGAGGCCGATGCGATCGTCGCGGAATTGGCCGACTAAGAATCTCCGTCCTGTCTGCGGGTAAATTTCTGACGGTTGGCAATGCGCCATGTTTCGCCGCCATCATCCGACAATTCCATCATTGACTTGAAGCTGTTCGGCGCAACATCGCTCCGTGTGAATCGCAACATCGTCTGGCTGCCATCTGGGCGGACAATATTCGGTGTTGTACGGGTCTCGTTATTCTCCGGTCCAATCATGCGCCAAAGATGTCCGTCGGCTCCGACGCTTGCCATTTCAATTTCTTTCTTGTCCGAGCGGTGGAAGAACAAGATCGCCGATTTTTGCTTCAGTTTTGGCGTTATCGCTGTTCCTGATACGACCTTGTCCTGTATGATCCAGCGGAAGCTGTACTGGCCCGGAGCGGTATAGACTTCGCCTTCGGCCGAGATGAAATCGGTTATTACATTCCAATCGCCGATTACATGGCGTAGTTCGGAAACGGCTCTATTTGGAGATCTATCCGTAGCTTTCGCTCCGGCTTTTGTTGGTTCCGACGAAACTGCCGATGCTGGGCTGATGGCCAATCCAATCGCCGCACATCCGGTAAGAATTGCATTTAATCGTATTTGTTTCATGGGCCGAAATATTAGTCACATGCGCTGCAAGCGACCAGATAAGATAGACCAGTCAGCAAGGCTTTTCGATCAGTGCCAATGCCGCTAGGGACATTGGTATGTGCGTTGTCGCCCTTACCTACAATACCCACCCGGATTGGCCGTTATTGCTGATCGGAAATCGCGATGAATTCCATGCGCGGCCCACTGCACCGTTAGCGCGCTGGGGTGGGGCGAGAGAGAGCGGCCATCATATTATAGCAGGCCGTGATCTGGAATCTGGCGGTAGTTGGCTTGGCGTGTCTGAACAGGGGCGTGTGGCAGTTGTGACCAACATTCGCAGTGATACGCCGCCCGCGCCGGATAAATCGTCACGCGGCGCATTGGTGGCTGACTATCTGGCCGGGGCTGGTAAATATGCAAAGCTGAGCGAGAACCAAGTAGGTGAATTCAATCCATTTCATTTATTCACATTGGATAATGTTGGAGGCGCATTGCATTCGGCGAACCTACCAGAACCAAAGCAACGCAAAGTAGGAAACGGAATTTTGGGCCTTTCCAATGCAGAAGCGGATGCCGACTGGCCCCGCAAAGACAGATTGGAGGCGCAGCTTGCCCATTGGTTGGCGCATGATGCGCGGAATTTTGACGCTTTGTTTGACCAGCTCCGGTCCGAAGAGCGCGGTGAGAGCGAGAGCCTTCCGAACTTTCTTGATGGCGATATTTATGGAACCCGTTGTAGCACCATTGTCGCGGTGAACCCATCGGGGCAGGGGAGAATTATCGAACGCCGGTTTGGAGCAAATGGGCAAGAAGGCGGCGAGGTCGATATTTTGTTCAGTTGGAATTGATTGGCTACTGCCAATTCGACAATTAAAAGAACTATTGGGTACAAATTTCCAATATTGAGCCATGGCGATCAACGGTGAGGTGATTTTTAGTGCTGAATGTCCATTCGCTCAACAATGGAACATCGGCTTCGTCGCCTTTGATGAGAAACCCGGCAGGTGGAATTGTTAAGATAGCCCCAATTATTGCTTCTCCGTTTCTGCTTTTCCCCTTTTGCAGATGCCTACCTTCCATTTCAATTTTTTTGCCATCCAACTCTATGTAGTTGAGCTCAAATTCTATCTTTCCTGCTTTACCAAATCCGCCACGACCGGCAACCATCGTTACAACCCCGGTTCCTCGGGCTCCTTTTGGAATCACAATTGTAGTTCCAGTTTTTACGTCATCAATCACAGTCATTTTCAGGGTATCGCCAGCATTGGTGATCCGTCGTTTGTTCTTGGGCAGCTTCGGTTGCCCTCGAGCCCTCTCACGTTTATCTGTTGCTAAAGCAGTGTCCATCGACAGGGTCACCGATGCCCCGGCCCGAAGTGTGCTGTAAATTTCGTTGTCCACGTCTGGGCTTGAACAACCCACGGAATTAGAGCCAGCGCTTCTTTCGAAACCCATTCCATTTTGCATTCGTTGGGTACTAGATAGTGAGAGAATAAACGAAGCAAAAATTAAAAAATAATTTTTCATGTGGCGAATCTCTATTGAGCAGCCTCCCCCCTAAACAAGAGGAGCTGAGTTAAAGTATTCAACCAGTGCGTAGACTTTAGTTTATTTCACAGAAAATTCAAACACTCTTGCTGAAGCTACGCCAGAGCCATTTCCGCCAGCAATAGTATAGATGAATCCATACTCACCAGAATCTAGATTCTCGTTGGGCATTGCCTTGTAAACACCTTCGTTCAGCTTTTCGTAAGTGAACGCTATTTGATCCTTGTCCATAATGCCACCCTTTGCACCCCCAATATTGGCGCTACCCACTCTTGCTTCCCGCCTACCTTTTTTCTTTTTTAGCTTAACTAGGCTAATTTCGTTTGGCGATTGGACCGAGAGTCCCAATCCATTTCCAAATACATTTGTTCTTCCATTTGGGGTTGAAGGGTTTGCTGCATCAAAATAGAAATAAAATGAAGGCTTGCCTTGCGAAGTGCTTTGACGTGCAGTTTCTCCTGGAAAACTGGCCTTTATGCTCATCGAAGCAATCCCGTAGGTGAAAGCAAAGCCAAATCTACCGCCTGTTTTTATTTGCGTTGAACTAATCGGATCGATTCGGCTCATCTTTTGTCCATCACCAGCTAGAACGTATACGCCAGCATAGTGAGGTACGGTGGGATCGGGTGAGTCTGCAGACAAGGTTATCTTATTCTCAGATTCCGAAGTTTTCGAAACCATTGCAGCGATTACTGCGCTAGAAACACCCCTAGATCTTAAGTGGAGGAGATCTTGTACATCCGTTTGATAACTTGGTTCTGTAGAGTTTATTTTTGCAATAACAGCCTCATCCCCTAACCCAGCATTTATCAACATAACGACTGTTTCGTTATCGAGAGTTTTATCATTGGCGTTACTGGGCTTCGGAGCGGCTTCAGCACCCTCTATG
>CAKZNA010000123.1 GCA_937129355.1 uncultured Sphingomonadales bacterium
AATAAAGCGCGCGTGCGCGCTACCAGTTCTCGCGGCGAAAAGGGTTTGGTGATGTAATCATCTGCGCCGATTTCCAACCCAATCAGCCGATCTGTTTCTTCTGCGCGAGCAGTGAGCATGATAATGGGCACATCCGATTCTCGGCGCAGGGCACGGCAAACATCAAGCCCGTCCATGACGGGGAGCATCAAATCCAATACGAGCAGATCGGGTTTTTCGCGGCGAGCCATCGCCAAACCACTTTGACCATCACCAGCAATTAAAACGCGGTAATTATTTTTCTCAAGATAATCACGAATGGTTGGAATCATCGAAGCATTGTAGCTCATCAGCCCGCTCGTCTGCAGACCAACAGCAAAGTCATCTGTGGTTTCTTCGCTAGCGTAAGATATGCGGGTTGATTCTGCCGATATTTGCATGACCGGTTCGGCCTCTTCACTGACGATCCGATCGCTGTTTTCTATTGGCTCCTCTCCCCATTTGACCCGAGCTCTTACTTTAATTGGGGGGCTCCATTTGCCGATCGCCGCCAGAGGCCTGGTAATGACCCTGGCACAGCGAAGCGGGATCTTGAAAATCGTTCTCGCCAATATCAAAACGCTCTGTAAGATGGTTGACCATACGCGGGTTAACCATAAGGCGCCGATCGCAGCACAGGCGGGAATTCCAATGATCACTACAAACAGCAGTCCACATAAAAAACCAAGGAGCTGGTTCGAGTATCCGGAAATGTCGAATTGCAGGACTGATACGGCTCTCCATAGCGCCGTCCAATGAGATGGGTACAAAAGGTTGACTTGCCACATCGTCAAAGCGGTCCCCCACCATGCGGCAAGAAGAAGCGTTGTGGTCAGGAAGGCAGATGTAATTCGCATTTGCGATCTCCAAGGGCGGCGCCCAGGTTGGCAAGGTTCAAGACAATGTCTGGATCAATAGAGAGCTTGCGATTTTTTATTGCCTGCCCGTATCTCTCTGGATTCATCGATATTCTATCGAGGACCGTTTGTATTTTTTCGCGTGAGAGATCGCGTTCTATCTGTTTGATAGCGGACCTGGGGTCAGCAAACGTTAATGCAAGCTGTCGGCGAAGCGATTTTCGCAATGTTCTAATTTCTTCCTGAAGAGGAATTTGAGGGCTTGTTCCTGGGGCAATGGTTTTTTCCGGTTCGATCCCAGCAAGCAAATTCTCTGACATTGCGGTTGTTCGCGCATCGAAGTGAAGCAATGTCACGTACCAGCGATCCTGATTTGGCCGCATAGCCTGTGCGAGAATTGTCGGCAAGTTTTGTAAAGTTGCCGATGATTTCGGGAATGCCGGCACCAGGTCGAAGATAGCATTAGGCAAACTTGGGTTGTGAGGTCTTTCACCAATAATGAGCACACCGAACCGCATGGAGAAAACGATTAGATTTCCTCTATCTTCCCTGACTTCCCATTCACCTTCGCAGGAGGATAGAGCGTGCTTATATTCGGTTGTGGTGGTTTCCATGGCCGGAAAATCGCTTCAAAATGGTCAACAAAAGATATTTTGATCATTGTTATCAAAAGATCAAGTCGCAGTTGCTGCCAATGCACGATTTGCGAGCATTATTTAGGGATTAAGGAATGTGCGGGCGATATAGCCATGATTTGACCTGGGCGGAAATTCATCAGTTGTCAGGGCTGGCATTTCCGGTGCCGTTTGATGATCCAGAACCAAACTTTAATACAGCTCCAACCCATCAGGTTCCTGTGGTGCTAACTGATCAGAGGCGCATCTGGGGTGAATATGCCAGATGGGATTTTATCCCTCCCTGGTTTTCCGCGGATCTGACAGAAAAGCGTTTCAGTACATTCAATGCGAGGTCTGAGGATTTACTGGAGCGTAAAGCTTATCGCGGATCAGCTGTCCGGCATCGCTGCCTGATTCCGATCCGCAGCTTTTATGAATGGGACAGGCAAAACCCGAAGGACAAAAGGCCATACGCCATTGGTGTTCGTGGTGATAGTGGATTTAGTCCGGCTTTGGTCGCAGGGGTCTGGTCGCATTGGCGGGGAACGTCGAAGGCTGTTGAAACAGAGTTTTTTACAGTATCGATGCTTACCTGGGCAGCAGGGCCGCACATGGCACGTATTCATAATCGCGAACCCGCAATCCTGACGAATGAGGAAATTGGTTCCTGGTTAAATTCGCCACTTGAATATGCTTTGAAGCAATTACGGGCTCCCTTTCCATCCCAGTTATTAGCGGCCTGGCCTGTATCAACTGACGTGAACAAGGTGACGAACACCGGAAGAAAGCTGATGGAGCCAATCGGGAACGCGCTGTTTTAGGGCAGGGTGCCGGTTTACATTTTGAGTTCAGCACCGGTAATTGGTGCGTGCCCAACGCCCATGAGACCGTGAAACAGTTCGGCTTGGGAAAATTCTCTTACCTCGATGGGAAAGGATTTTGCTCCATTAGCAATCAGCCAGATTGTGCGAGTTATCCCGTTGGTGAAAGAAATGGAGAATTCGTTTCCTGTAAAGGTTATGTGCGGATAGGCGAGTGGTACCGGATTTTCACGGCCATGAGAGAAGCCGGTTTCAGCGCCTGCATATTTCCGATCGAGGGGCATTTTTGCCCTGGTCGGACATTTGTGGAAACCATCGGTCGATCTTAGCCAGTGATAGTAAAATTTCTCGGCATCGATATAGACAATGTATTGATTGTCAAATTCGCGGTCGTTAAACCGCATATAGGCGGTTTTGTCACCTGCCAGCTCTATTTCCCATACAGGGTCGCGCGAATTCGTTAAAATCCTATGCGGGGGATTCGGCAGGTTTTTTCGAATTTGAAGGGCGAAGTTCAGACGTGCGATTTCTTCACATTTTTCTGCCTGATTTCTGGGCTTTAAGCCAAATTTGGTGGAGATATAGTCAAGGGCCTTATCAACCAAAAACGGTACCAGCCGAACGATTAGAACAATAATGACTAATACGGCAAACAGTGCTGCCCAGAATGTCGCAGTTTCGAGAACAGTTGGATCAGCAGAACCGGCAGGGATTATGGGGGGGGGCATATTCTGTCCGGCTGCCATTGCTGTACTATTGGTCATGAGTAGGGGCAGCATCGTCGGCAAATGTTTCATCTTTTTTCTCTACGGGCTCGTCACGAATACCAATATCTTCGTGATTCTAGATGTTGCTGTTGAATTTGGTTGCACTTTTGTGGTCCCTCTGCCTGGTTAGGCAGGGGGATTTGTTTTGGGCG
>CAKZNA010000124.1 GCA_937129355.1 uncultured Sphingomonadales bacterium
CTATTTAAACTTTTATAGACTTTTAATATTGGTTGCGGAATGGTCTCGACGCTCACATTCTCATACTCAACATAATCATTCACAAAATCAGCACCGCCATGAGAAAAAATATACAGTTTTACTTCATCTTTATCCAACAATTCCTTTTCCATTTTAGATATTTTTTCTAAATTTTCTCGAAAGTAAATCCCCACAAATTTACCTTTTTCATTCGTAAAGGATGTTGTCACCCGGTCTTGACGACCGGGCGCTGTTGCAACAGCGGCGGAAAAAATAGAACCGGGATTGGCAAAACCCGGAATTGATTGGTAAAATAGCGGTTCTGACTGAACCTTATTATAGTCAAACGCAGCGGTCAGATTGAAGCTTGGCGTAAGATCACCGCCAATTGCAGCGCGAAAGCCAATCTGGTTTCCACCGCCAAAATCGCCGCCGGGGCCGTCATTTTTGACCCATCCGTCCTGCTCCTTGACCATACCAGATAGTCGCAGCGCACCGTCGTCGCCAATGGGTACATTGACCACACCAGATAGCTTCAGGTGATTGAAACGACCATATTCGGCAGATAGTTTTCCCGACCATTCGCCCGGCTCTGGTCGCGCAGAAATCAGGTTCACTGCACCCGCGACCGAGTTGCGACCGTAAAGGGTTCCTTGCGGCCCTTTCAGAATTTCAACACGCTGCAAATCGGGAGAGTCAAATGCCAACCCCTGCGACTTTCCGAGATAAACCCCGTCAACATAGACCGCCACACGGCTATCCTGCCCGACCTGGGGATCAAAGGTACCGATACCGCGAATATTAATCCTAACGCCCGTCGGGTCAGCCGGGTTCGGCGTTGCGTATAAACCAGGGGTGAGGCGTCCAATATCTTCCACCCCTTCAAGGCGCTCTGCTTCAAGCGCCTCTCCGTCAAAGGCGGTAATACTGATCGGAACATCTTGCAGATTTTGAGACCTTTTCTGCGCTGTCACAACAATAACATTATTGCCGCCTTCCTCTTCTTCCTCAGCCTGTGGCGTGGTATTTTGCGCATCCTGCGCAATTGCTGGCACCGATAAAGCTAGCGCCGATGTGGCAGTGGTAAAAGCAACAAAGCGTGCTGTTCGTTTGAATGACATTATGGCCTCTCCCCCGGTCCCTTAATTCAAAAAAACTCTCTCTTGGCTGTCAGGCTATCAAAAGTCGTTAGTGCGAACAACGGCTTTTCGTAAAAAGGCCGCGGGAAATGACGAATTACCGCCGATATTTGCCATCGGCTTTGCCATTTTGCGTAGCAACGTTGCAAATATGTTACGCATTTGGCGTGTAGATTTTTGTGGCCTTGCGAAATTTTGGATATTACACGCTACGATAATCTAGTGCGCAAAACATACGATCACATTTCAGACCGGAGAGAAATCATGAAAAAAGCTGTCATATCGGGAAGCGCCTCCGGCATTGGTTCATGCGTCAAGGCTAGGCTGGAAAAGCAGGGTTACGATGTCATAGGAATTGATCTCAAGGACGCCTCGGTAACCGCCGATCTTTCGACAACCGAAGGACGCAGCAGCGCTATCCGCAATGCGTTGAAGGAATTAGGTGGCGAAATTGACATTCTGGTTCTAGCCGCAGGCCTCGGTGGTCATCTGGACGATGGCCAATTGGTAGCAAAGGTAAATTATTATGGCGCGATTGAGCTGCTCGACGGGTTTCGTGATGCCCTTGCCGCCAGGAAAGGCCGCTGCGTAGTGATTTCTTCAAATTCCGCGCAAATGGGTACGGATCCTGAAAACCCGATCATCACAAGCCTTCTGGACGGCAGCGAAGCCGACGCGATGGAGGCAATTGGAGAGCTTCCAGCCGCAGCAACTTACGGTGCGTCAAAACATGCCGTGGCAAGGGCGATCCGCCGCCGCGCGGCAGAATGGGGTGCAAAAGGCATTCGCCTGAACGCCATTGCACCTGGGCAAACCGAAACGCCATTGTTTCGCGGTGCTGCGGATCACCCAACGATTGGTCAGGCCGTAACGGCGATCCCCATCCCGATGGCGCGAGTTGCCGCAGCCGATGAATTGGCGGGCGTGATCGAATTTATGTTAAGCGATGCCGCTGCATATATGCATGGCAGCATCATATACGTCGATGGCGGCACAGATGCCCAGTTGAGGCCGGACGCGTTTTAGGGCTGCCAGGGTAACCCCTATTTATACGTAACGCGGCCTCTTTCGCCGTAGCGCTTCTGCAATGCTTTGGCCGAACGCTCGCCATATCCCTGATATACTTCGCCGTTGATTTTATCCGCCGGAATGATTGCTTCGGCATAATCTTTTGGCGCACGCCAACCGGGATGCGGCATCAGTTGGACATAGACGCCGCCGATGGGATGCTGTGCCAACCTCGCGTCGAGAAGTTTAGTAAGGCGTTTGACCTCCTGCGGATATTCGCCCGATAAATCTTTTGTTTCCGAAGGATCAGCCTTCACATCGAACAACATTGTTTGGGTAGTGGTGCTTCGCCGCGCGTGATCCAATATTTGCACAAGCTTCCAACGATCATCGAGGACTCCGTGCATGAAGCGATTATAGATCGGTGAATTGGATGTGAAATAGAGCGGCTGTCCGCGCCAATTGTCGCCGCCACCCTTCACCGCATCCCAACGATCAAGTCCGTCGAGCGGTTTGACGTTCGCGAATGTTACGCCCGCTGCGCTCGCCAAGGTCGGTGCCAAATCTAGCACGGAAAATGCCGCATCATTGATCGTTCCTGCCGGAATAACTTCTGGCCAACGCAGAATCGTCGGAACGCGAATACCGCCTTCAAACGTTTCTGTCTTTCCTCCGCGCAGAGGCGTGTTATCTGCACCAAATCCGGTAAAGCCGCCATTGTCGCTCAGGAACAAGACAATGGTATTATCCGCAACACCCTGCTCGTCCAGCGTATCAAGAATGCGCCCGATGGCCTGATCCATTGAAGCAACCATCGCGGCATATGTCTTCTTCGGAGACGTCGGTAGATCAAGACGGCGGGGATATTTATCCAAATCCTCTTGTTTGGCATTCATCGGCGAATGCGGCGCGATGAAGGGAACATACAGGAAGAACGGTTTTGATCTGTCGCGGATATCTGTCAGATAACGCACGGCCTGATCACCATGCACATCGGTCGCATATTCGCCATCATGCTTCACTGACTTTCCATTCTCCTGAAAATCATGCCCGCCTGCAAATTGATGATCGAAATAATGCAGGTTTGTATTCAAATGACCATAGAAATGGTCGAAGCCGCGTGCGTTGGGCGTATGCTGCTCAATCGTATGGCCCAGATGCCATTTGCCTATCATCGCGGTATCATACCCGGCGGCCTTGAAGCTCTCCGGCATGAAATGCTCATCCAGCGAAACCCCGCCGTCATTCCAAGGCATGATGCCTGCATTCGCCATGCCCAGCTTAATCGGGTCCCGCCCGGTCATCAACGCTGATCTAGTCGGCGTACAAATGGGCATCACATAGAAGCGCTCAAGCCGCATGCCTTCTTTTGCGAGCCTGTCGATATTTGGCGTTTCAATATCGCTGCCGTGAAAGCCGACATCTGCCCAGCCAAGATCATCGGCGAGCAATATTATGACATTGGGCGGCGCAGTGCTTTTGCGTTCCTTAATCAGGCTAGCAATATTGGGCGTCGGTTTATCGTCTGCAAATTCAGGAGCCGACGGAGAGGGATTTCCAAAATAGATATATCCGGCGATTAAGGCGAGAGCGAAAACTCCGGCAGAGATGGCGAGCCAACGCTTCATATCATTCGTAGATTATCTTGCCCTTATCGCCATAACGTTGCTGCAGCACCTTGCTCGCCAAAGCGCCGAAGCCCTCATGCGGCTCTTGGTTCACCTTATCTGCAGGCAAAACTACGTCGGCATAATCCTTTGGAGCGCGCCATCCCGGGTGCGGTGAAATTTGCACGTAAGTCCCGCCCACTGGATGCTGTGCCAACCGGTCATCAAGAATTCCGGTGAGCCGTTTAACCTGATCTTCGTGCTTTTTTGCAAGATCGGTTTTTTCGTTCGGGTCGGCCGCGACGTCGAAAAGTAGCGTTTCAACCGAAGTGCTTCTCCGGCTGTGGTCTACCGTTTGGACAAGCTTCCACTTTCCATCCAAAACGCCATATTGAAAATGATTATAAAGCGGTATGTTAGACGTAAAAATAAGCGGCTTTCCGCGCCAATGGTCGCCATTGCCGAGCACTGCCTGCCAGCGATCCACACCATCAATCTCTTTGGTGTTACCGGCTTTAATACCTGCTGCCGTGGCGAGTGTCGGGAACAAATCCATCACTGAAATTACAGCATCATTCACAGTATTGGCAGGCAGCACTTCGGGCCAACGCATGACAGCAGTTACCCGAATGCCGCCTTCGAAAGTTTCCAATTTCCCGCCACGCAAAGGTGTGTTGTCCGCACCAAAATTGTTATAACCGCCATTGTCGCTGAAAAATAAAATGATCGTGTTATCGGCGATACCTTCTTCATCCAGCGCATCTAAAATACGCCCGATTGCTTGATCCATGCTGTCCACCATCGCGGCATAAGTCTTCTTGGGAGCGATTGGTGTATCGAGCCTGCGCGGATAATTATCGATATCTTCCTGCTTGGCCTCCACCGGACTATGCGGCGCAAGGAATGGAACATACAAGAAAAATGGCTTGGTTTTGTCGCGAAGCTGTTTGATGTAGCGGACCGATTGGTCGCCATGCACGTCAGTCGCATATTCGCCCTTGTGATCGACGATCTTTCCATTCTCTTGGAAATCGTGACCCTTCGCAAATTTATGTTCGAAATAGTCGACCTGCGTATTCACGTGGCCGTAAAAATGGTCAAAGCCGCGCGCATTAGGCAAATGCTGCTCAATCGTATGCCCCAAATGCCATTTGCCGACCATCGCCGTATCATAACCCGCTGCCTTGAAGCTTTCCGGCATGAAATGTTCATCCAATGAAACACCGCCATCCTGCCACGCCATCAATACGGCATTGGCAAGGCCTAGCTTGATCGGGTCACGGCCAGTCATCAGAGACGAGCGCGTCGGCGTGCATATCGGCGTCGCGTAGAACCGCTCCAGCCGCATACCCTCTTTGGCCAGCCGGTCAATGTTAGGTGTTTTGATATCGCTGCCATGATACCCAACATCAGCCCAACCCAGATCATCCGCCAAAAGGATGATCACATTGGGCGGCGTATCGCTGGTTCTTTTTTTGACTAACGATGCCAGATTGGGAGTGGTTTCATTGCTAAAACCTTCGGCTGATGGAGGTGCTTTTCCATAGTAGAAATAGCCTGCCACGCCAGCAATAGCCAGCAACCCCAATAATATCAAAAGCCCGCGTTTCATTTGACCTTTGCCCTCCCCGACCGTCAAAAATTCACTTTCCGATCATTGTTCGAAAAAGCAATCAAAAGCAAGTATTGCTATTCCGCTGCCGCCGGATAGTCGGTATATCCCTTGGCTTCCCCCGTATATAGGAGGGCATAATCCGGCTTCGCCAACGGCTTACCTTGTGCAATCCGTGCTACGAGATCGGGATTGGAAATAAATGGGCGCCCGAATGAAACTGCATCGGCGCGTTGTTGCTCGATTACCGCAGCGGCACTTTCCGCCTTTAGGTTATTGTTAGTGATAATTGCGCCGGACCAATTGGCCTTGATCATGTCCAGCGTGTTCAAACCCTCTAGCCCCACGTCGACAACGTGCAGATATGCCAGATCGAGCTTGTTCGCCGCGCTTATGAAAGGCGCGAAGGTTTCTTCGGGCGCACTGATGTCCATGCCATTATAAGGGTTGCCCGGCGAAATCCGAAAGCCGATGCGGTCTCCGCCAATGGCATCTGCCATCGCCGCCAAAACTTGAAGCGGAAAACGAATGCGGTTTTGAACGCTTCCGCCCCAACCATCTTTGCGATGATTGCTGGCCACATTCAAAAACTGGTTGATCAAATACCCGCTGGCACAGTGCAATTCGACACCATCTATTCCGGCGGCAATCGCATTTTTGGCGGCTTGCGCAAATTCCCCGATTAGCCCGGCTATTTCATCCTCGCGGATTTCGCGCGGCATCGCGGTGGCCACCGGCACGCCGTCAGGGCCAGGTACTTTGTCGGTGCAGGCTATTGCTGAAGGCGCGATAACATCCGCCGCAAATCCGCGATTGTCGGAAACTACCACGCGGCCGCAATGCATGATTTGCATCACAATTTTACCGCCCTTCGCATGGACAGCATCGGCAATTTTTGCCCAGCCTTCAATCTGGTCCTGCGAGTGAATCCCGGGTGTCCGCCAGTAACCCTTGCCGACTTGGTTAGGCTGCACCCCCTCCGTAACGATCATGCCGGCTGTCGCCCGTTGGCCATAATATTCGGCCATCAGATCGGTTGGAACATCACCATCGCCCGCGCGGTCGCGCGTCATCGGCGCCATGATGATAC
This sequence comes from uncultured Sphingomonadales bacterium, assembly GCA_937129355.1. Taxonomy (GTDB): domain Bacteria; phylum Pseudomonadota; class Alphaproteobacteria; order Sphingomonadales; family Sphingomonadaceae; genus Sphingorhabdus_B. Next base: position 6,457 of record CAKZNA010000124.1, read on the forward strand.
GGTTAGACAGCGAAATGCCGCCCAACTTTATGGGTTCAAAAAGTGCCGGATGCAAAACCATGTTTAACCGGTCCTATAGCTAGGCCACATCTTCCCATGGGTCGTTGAGCGTCCCGCGAGAGACATATTTTCCATTGGCGCGTTTCTGGAATTCGCCTGCGCGGGCACGCGGATTGAAAAACTGCTTGTACCAGATACGCAGCTTATCAAACGGACCATCGCCCTTCACCATCATTGGACCAAGGCATGCCTTTTTATGGGTCCAAATTTCAAAATCTTGAGAAAAAGCGCCTAGACTTGCGGCTTGATAACCGCGCGCTGTCGCCACATCTTCTTCGGTTGGATTTTCGTTGGCCACTTTGACCATTAGCGCGTGCCACACCATTATCTTGCCGTCTTCGACAGGCGTATGCGCGATTAGCATATGGGAAGGAAACTCCCCGACCATCACCGACTGCAAAATGCCGGGGCCCGTATACCATGTGTCGTTGGTCATTGGTTCGCCGCCTGTTCCGGCAAGCGTCTTATGTCCTGCCGTCAGAATCTGGCTGATCTTGTGATCATCAAATATATTCTGGAACAGCACCATATCCATTGAACCATGGACCGGTGACAAATGTCCCTTGTCGACCATGTTATCGACTACCTCTTGCGGGTGACAAGCAAGCTCACCCAGCGCATCAATTTTCCAGTTCACCCAATGCGGTGAATCCCACATTTCAAAATCAGGAAGATCATATTCTGGTTCTCCGCCTTCTTCATCATTCCACATCCAGATACAGCCTGCTTTTTCGACGATATCCCAATGTTTCAAGCAAGCCTTTTTCGGCGGCTTTGACGGTGAATAGGGGATGTCATTGCAATTGCCATCGGGACCAAAGCGCCAGCCATGATAGGGGCAACGGATATTGTCACCCTCCACATGTTCATTATCCGTGACGACATAGGACGTGGTGTTCAACGCCATATGCGTGCCCATATGCGGGCAGTAAGCTTCTACCAGATAAGCTTTGCCGGATTCGCCGCGATACAGCACCATATCTTCACCAAAAAAGCGAACCGCTTTGGGTGTCGTTGTGGCATCACTGGTTTGGCCAACCATAAACCAGCCACGCGGGTAGGTGAATTCTCCAAGTCCATATTCTGCAGTCGTCGCCATAATCGAATCCCTCTTAAAATTCGTGTTGCGATCAATATACAGAACAAAAGCACCGCCTTGCAATGCAAAATATCAACATACTTACACTAGATTGCCGCAATGCGTATTTTTTTGACCACTATATTACGCAAATGATGGTTCGCGTCAGCCGCCATTTATGGGCGGATGGGCATCGGTGATTTTCACAATGCGGGCATTATATTTGACTGTCTTCACCGCAAGCGATGTTTCGACATGATGCACACCGGGTATGGCCAAAATTTGATCCGATGCGACTTCGTGCAATTTATCAAGTTCATTGAACAGACCAAAAGCAAGGATGTTAAAACGGCCCATCGTGATCATCACGGCATTAACGGATGGAAGCTTTGCGATTTTGTCGGCAATCGCTTTCGTTTTATCCATTTCCGCCTGAACACCAATGAATGCGAGCCTTGAATTATCGACCAGCCCGAAACTTGTAATCGCGGTAAAGGCAATCATTCCTTCTTGCTGCAAACGCTTTATGCGCCCGCGCACTGTACCTTCTGTTACGTCAAGGTCGTTGGCAATCCGCCGGTTGGATATCCGGGCATCTTTTGAAAGAATTTTGATCAACCTATGGTCAAGCTCGTCAAGAACGGTCTGGCTCATACCGCCTCCTTCGCTTCGATCGGCGCAACGTCAAATTCATATTTTATCACGTCGGCCGCAATTGCTGGAATCAACGACCGGATACCTTTAACGCTGGAAAATTTATTGAGAAGTAGATCGGACAAGTCATCAAAATCATGCAGCGCGACAAGCATGTCGATGTCATAACGACCGGTAACAAGATGCGCAGCAAAAACCTCGGGGAACTCTGCCAATTCTTTCACCACTTCGGAAGCCGCGCGCCCCTCAACTTCTATCGCGATTTCCATCAAGACATTATAACCATGAGCGGAAAAGTCGGAGACAGCTACAACGCGCAGCTTATTCGCATCTTCCATCCGGCGAATGCGCGCGGATACCGTCGCCGCGGTCAGATCAAGCCGATCGGCAATTTGCTGATTGGTCGCACGCCCATTGCTGCGGAGCTGTTCGACAATTGACATATCAATCTCGTCAACAGCGAAATCGTCACTCATTCAAAACCCCTGACTCGCTCTGAAATTCAATATGCAACCTATTGGTCCTTCTGTCACTTTTTATCAACATGGCCCTTTTGCCATTATGTGTCGCCTTGCAACGCGGCGCGATCTTTCTCCAGGCTCTTCGCACCAAGCCAAACAAGGACAGCGCCAACAATCCCGACAGGAACAACGATTGTAAGGCCCTGCCGAATGCCAATTGCGTCAGCTCCAAACATATCGCTGATACCGCCTGCGAACCAAGGGCCGGCTACATAACCGAGCATATTCACGACCAGCATTGCGAGCGCAGTTCCCGTGGCCCGCATCCTGTCAGGAAGAACATATTGAAGGCTGGCGTAAAGACCAACTGACCAGCCACCGCCCAACAAACCCGCCGGAATTGCCCAGACCAGCGCATTGTCAATTGAGAGCGCCCAAATAGACGCCATTACACATATTGTTGCCAAGGCCAGAGCCACTGCGGATAATTGTAATGCCTTACCATATCCTTTTTTGGTCAGATGATCGACAAGCGCACCAAATCCTAACACGCCAACAAAGGCAGGGATCGAAAATGCCAACCCAAACTCCCTTCCCGCGTCAATCATCGACATGTCGTATGAACGCGAAAATAGCGTTGGCCCCCATGCTCCAAACGCGACACCCGACATAACGCCCAGCCCCATTCCAAGCATCATGAAGGAATAGCTGTTTGCCTTAATTAGCTTCAGAAATATTTTGAACAATTTTGCGATAAACTGCTTGGTCTTTTGCAATCTTGTTTCACCAGATGCACCGGAAGATGCCAACTGCTCCTGCATCGGCTCCTTGATAAACAGCCATGCCAAAACGACAACTATGAATCCGGCAGACCCCATAACTTTGAATGCCAAACGCCAATCGTCATATGCCGCAATCTTTGGCCCCGCCGCATAGCCGAGAATTTGCCCCAAATAGACCGACAGCGCCATTATGGCGAATGCCTTGCCGCGCTGCTGGGGCGCAAAATACGCCGCGATCAATGAAAAAGCGGGTGCTTGAAATGCTGCCTCCCCGATGCCGACACCAACACGCGCTGCTGCCAGGCTGTTTGCGCTGCTGGCATAGCCAGATAGGATGGTGAACACGCTCCAGATCACACAGCCAGCACAAATAATGTTGATGCGCGAATACCGGTCGGCGAAAATCGCTATCGGAACAGCAACAATCGAATAGAGCACAGCAAATGCCGGCCCCAATAACAGTCCCATAAACCCGTCGGACACTCCAAATTCGGTCTTAATCGGATCAACCAAGCCGGTGAGCAAATATCGGTCACCATAATTGAAAACCGATATCCCGAGCAGCAACAGCAGCACGAGCCATTTATTGGACAGTTTTTGTTGAGCAGAATCTTCCATCAATCGCGCATCTGCATGCCGCCATTGACATGCCATACTTGCCCATTGACCCACGCGCCGTCTTCGGAAGCCAGAAAGGCGATGGCCGCCGCAATGTCGCCGGGATCGCCAAGCCGTTGATGCGGGACGCGCTTCAACGCTCCCGACACTTGCTCCTCGGTCATATGGATTTGCACCGCTTCGGTCAGAACAACGCCGGGGCAAATAACATTCGCGCGAATGCCCTTCTTGCCCCATTTGCTCGCCACATGGCGAGCGAGAGCATGAATGGCATTCTTGGTCATTGGATAAGCTACTTGCCAAGGACTTGCGCCTGAAGCAGCACCAGATGAGGTATAAATCATTGCACCCGATCCGCGTTCGAGCATCACAGGCAGCGCGGCTTGCGTAGCAATGAAATGGCTTTTCGCGTTGATTGCGAAACTTTTGTCCAGCGTTTCAATCGAGCAATTCAGCGCATCGACATCGCCCTCGGTGCCACCAGCCAGATTGCTGTGATAAAAATCGAGGCCGCCAAATTCGGCAACGGCTGCTTCGACGATAGCCTTTTGGGACTCTTCCGATGTGCCGTCCAGATCAACGCCCACGGCCTTGCCGCCATCGGCTTTGATTGCATCTGCAACCTCGCGGGCCCAATCGCCCATAATATCGCCGATCACGACATGCGCTCCTTCGCTGGCCAGCCGCTTTGCCGTTGCCGCGCCGATACCGCGCCCACCGCCGGCGACAATGCCGACCTTACCTGATAATCCGCGCATTTAACTCACCTCTTCTTTAGCAAATCCCTGTTTTTTCAGGAATTTTGTCATGATTGCTTTGGCTTTCTTGTCGGCGACCGGATCATTGCCGATGATATATCCCTCGCCAATACATTTGGGTGTTTCCAAGCTTATCGCTGTTCTTACAAAGGCCCGTTCGCCGCGCGTTGCATCGGCGGCCGACTTGACAACCGGCTTTCCGTCAACGAGCGGGTCGCCAGTTTCGGGATGATAGGTAAATTCGCAGCCGCGAACATAAGGGCTGTCGCCCATGGCCCGCTCGATATTTGCTTCCCACGCATGACCTGCGCCTTTCAACATATGGCTCTCCACTGAAACACCATTTGCCTTCAAGCTCGCCTGAACTTTGGCGCATGCCTTGGGATCGACACTGTTATCTTCATCGCCAAAAATCGCAAGATACGCGCCGCCAGTCGTTTTATCTGTTCCCAATGTCTGATGGCACGGCCCATATAAATCCATATGCAGCGCAAATGGCGGAACATCCGGGGCGACAATATTCTTGAGCCGAGGATCAAGCACATAGCGGGTGACCATGCCGCCATAGCTATATCCAGTGACGCCAATTTTCTTCGCATCTATCGCCGGATGCGTGCCGAGCAGTTTCAACGCCGAAAAAGCATCGACAACAATATCGCTCTCGGTCGCAGAAAGCACTTTGCGGATATAATGTTCTTCTGTCTCGCTGCCGCGCGGCGCGTAATAATCGAGCACAAAGGCAGCGATGCCCATCTTGCCAAACATCTTGGCATATTCAATTTCACGTTCGGGCCTGATGCCGCCGCTGCCATGAACGATAATGATCGCCGGCACAGGATTCTCCACACTTGCACCGTCTGGCATATAAAGCTCACCAACCCCGCTATGCGAAGGAAGCTTGTCATACCCGACGAGCAACCGCGAAAAATCATACGGGCTTTTGGTAGAAAAGTAGATTTTCCCTTTGCTGCTTTCCTTCAATTCTTTGGTCGGTTCAGGCAGCTTTGGCATTTCGGCAAGATCAATGGAGTCATTCCACGGAAGACCTATGCCAAGATATTTGCTTTCCACATAATATATGCCGCTACCAACAACCAAGGCGGCCAGCGCAAGAAAGCCTAGAATCCACTTCTTCATTTCGCGGAATCCGCATTATCCAGATTGCCAAAGATAGTCTTGCCGTCTTTGATCGTCGCGACGACTTTGATATTTTTGATGTCCATCGCATCGACCGTGAGCGGGTTTCGATCAAGAATGACCAAATCGGCCCGCTTGCCTTTGGCGATGCTTCCTTTGCTCGCATCTTCTTTGATCTGCCAAGCCGCGTTGATTGTGACCTGTTGAAGCGCCCGGTAAGGTGTCACGCGTTCCAAGGGCCCCAAAATATCACCCGAACGCGTCCGACGGTTTACTGACGACCAAACCAATCGCATCATGTCGGTTGGCACAACAGGCGAGTCATTATGCGCCGTGGGCCGTAACCCGACTTTCCATGCACTAGCTTGCGGCGAAATAAAGTCTGCCCGCTTTTGACCGATAGAAACTTCGCGGTGCCAGTCACCCCAAAAGAAAGTATGGTTGGCAAAGAAGCTCGGCTGAATATCCAGCTTTTGCATTTCAACAAGCTGCTCCGGCCCCACAACCTGATTGTGGATAGCGATCGTCCGCTTGCCAGACAGGCCATGCTTTCGCACACCATCGATCAGCGCCTGCGCAGCCGCGTCACCGTTCACATGCGCGAATAACTGAAAATCATTGTCCGCCACCCATTGTAACTTGGCCGCCAAATCCTCCGGCTTCATCGACGGATAACCGTGATAGTCTTTCCCCTTGCCCGCTGGCGGTACCGGGACAGGATCGCGCAGCCACGCTGTGCGGCCCTGCGGACTGCCATCCAGTGTCAGCTTGATACCCGCGATGCGAATGCGCCCCTTGGAAGGCTGACCAACTTTTGCGACCACGTCATCGGGCCAATCACGCTCTCCAGAAATCAGCACAACGATATCTATCGGCAAATCGAGCTTTTCGTCCGCAATGGCAAGCGTTGGCCAAGCTTCGGGCATCACACGGCCATCTTGAGCAGTTGTTACACCGCTTGCCGCGTAGTTTTTTGCACCTGCAGCCAGACCCGGTAGGCCCGCTTCGGGGGAAGTAGGAGCCAGCATCTTTAGATTGTTAAACAGGGCAGTTTCTTCGAGAACACCGTTCGGCGTCTTTCCATCTTCTTCCCGGCGAATGATGCCGCCGACCGGATCTTTAGTATCAGCATTTATTCCGACCAACTTCAGCATAGCGCTGTTCATAACGCCCAAATGGCCGCTAGCATGCGAAACCAGTATCGGCACTTCTTTCGACACCGCATCCAGATCTTGACGAGTCGGATGGCGACCTTCGCTCATTAGGGAATCATCATAGCCCCAGCCGATTATGATCGGCATGCCCGTCGGTCGTTCATAGCTTTTAAGCGTTTCCTGCAATTGCGGAATATTGCTCACTCCGCCGACAGGTGGTGGCGAGAGATTGGCAAAACCCGCTGTTGTGCCGACCGATGAAATATGGCCATGTGCATCAATAAAGCCGGGCAGCATAGTGCGTCCTTTAAGGTCGAACACCTTCGCCTTCTTGCCAGCCTTTTTCGACACGGCAGCATATTCGCCAACGGCGATGATCTTGCCATTCTTCACCGCCACAGCTTCGGCAACTTCGGCTTCATCGCCTGCCATCGTGATGATAGGCCCGCCTTTATAGACAATCGTCTCGGCATGCACGGGCGCAACAAGCGAAAAAACTGCTATAAATAGGACGATTATTCTCATGATGTTGATTCCGTTTCAGCCTCTACGTAAAATTTCGCATAATGTTTCCGGAATTTGGCAATCGGGCCATCTCCTGCACACACAAGCGCATCGGGCAGATATTTCTGCCGGTCCCACACCACTTTATCCTGATCAAACTGCTTGCAGATATCCTTGATAATCGCCTTCGATATCCCCGCCATTGGACCATTCGCCTGTTTCTTCGGCTGCGTGAAACAGAAGCGCGCATGGACATGGTCTTTTTCAATCGGCGTAATGCAGGCGACCAGAATTGTTTCCGAGATACCGGTAAATCGCGTCCAGCTTTGGCCCGGCCCGATATTCTTAAAAGCTATACCGCCATCAACCTCTCCCTGCGGCGTGCCCATTTTCATGCTCAGGCTGGCTGACCGCCAAATATCTCCCCACTCAAATTCATAGTCGGGCATCGAGGCGGCCCCGTGGATATATTTGAAATGTGCAGCGTCTACGCCATTTTCAGCCATATTCTGAAGGCTGCCATAGACATTCCATTCGTAGATATCATAATCCGTCCAGTCTGGATCGGCTGTCTCCGGCATCTGCTCTACTTCCCATTCTGGCGGCGCACCATTTGGATGATACCAGAACCAGATCCAGCGATTGGCTTCACTGACCGGCCATTGTTTATCGCAAGGCCGTTTCACTTGTGGCGGAATGATCTTTGAATAGGGAATGCTCTCAACGACGCCTTCACCATTATAGCTCCACGCATGGAAGGGGCATTCCAGATTATTGCCCTCGACCCGGCCGCCATAGCCCATATGTGCGCCCAGATGCTTGCAATAGGCATCCAGCATGCGCACCTGCCCGTCTTCACCGCGCCAAATGACAAGGTCCGTTGAGAAATAGCGCAATGGCTTTACTTCACCAACCGCCAGATCATCTGACAGCATCGCAGGGTACCAGCCATAGGCAAAGGGCATATCCAGATTGCGATCCGCCACTGGAGCACGCCCCGTGACTTCCGCCTTACGCCATTCGAGCAGTTCTTCCCTGCTCATCTTTTCCAATATCTGCCAGACAGCGACTGGCGCTGTGCGGGCATCGCCGGCTGGAAGTTGATCTTGGTTGGACATATGCGTCAGGCCGCTTCATTTCCGCCGGAAGCGCTATCTTCGGCATAGTAGCGTGAATAAAATTGGCGATATTTTGGAATCGGTCCATCACCATCACAAATGATCGGATTGGGTTCGAATATCATTCTGTCCCAAACAACCTTGTCCTGATCAAGCTGCTTGTTCACATCGGCAATAATCGCTTTTGCGAGACCCGCCATTGGCCCTTCTTTCTGCGATTTTGGTTGCGTATAGAAATAGCGGACATGGAGCTGATCTTGCTCCACTGGCGTAATGCAGGCGATCAAAAGCGTTTCGCAAATCCCTTCAAAACGTACCCAGTTCTGCCCGGGTCCATTTGAAGTCGCGGTGATTACCCCGTCAACTTCGCCTTGAGGAGTGCCCATTTTGGCGCGAACAATGCCTTTACGGCCCCATTCACCCCATTCCAATTCGGATTCAGGCATTGTAGCGGTGCCATGGATATATTTGAAATGCGCAAAATCAACGCCATTTTCGCCCATATTTTGCAAACTTCCCCAGATCTTCCAGGTGCATTCGTCAAACTCGGTCCATTCAGCGTCGGTGGCTTCGGGCAAGGCGACTACATCGTAGAGCGGCGCGTCGCCATTGGGATGATACCAGGCCCAGATGATTTGGTTGGCTTCCTGAATCGGCCAGACGTCTTTGCATTTGCGCTTGACCTGCGGAGGGATGGCACGGGCGTAAGGAATTTCTTTCACATTGCCTTCGTTGCCATCGTAGCGCCAAGCGTGGAATGGGCATTCGAGAAGATTGCCATGTACTTTGCCGCCATGCCCCATATGTGCACCGAGATGCTTGCAATATGCATCAACCATCCGAACCTCGCCGTCCTCACCGCGCCAGATAGCTAGTTCCTGACTAAAATAGCGGAGCGGTTTTACTTCGCCCACAGCCAGCTCGTTGGAAAGCAGCATCGGATACCAGCCAAATGGATAGCCAATATCGAGATTGCGTTCTTCAACACTCGGACGATTGTCGAGCGGCGCGACGCGCCAATCCTTTAGCTCATCCTTCGTCATTTTTTCCAGAACCTGCCAAACGGCAACAGGCGGCGTCCGCGCATCGCCAGCGGGTTTATTTTCCTGATCAGACATAATCACATCCTCATTTCATCTGTCGCCAGCTATTGGCGACTTACGGCTGCTGGGGTTGTCTCAGCGGCCGCATCATGGCTGAAAAGGGAGCAGACTTCCCGGCTCCCGTAAAACTAAAGACCAAATACCTTGATAGCATTTTCACGCAGAAATTTCGGCCAAACTTCATCCTTAAACGGCACATTTGGCATATCTTTGAAAATCCGGTCCAAGCTGAGTCCCATTGGAAAATAGCCCGCATAGATGATCTTGTCACTGCCGCGCGTATTCGCATAGTCGATGATCGCTTTGGGGTAATGTTTGGGCGCGAATGCGCTGGTCGAATAATACAGGTTTGGCCATTTCAGCATCAGCTTGACTGCAAGCGCTTCCCATGGCTCGGCCCCGTGACGCATGACGACTTTAAGATCAGGGAAGAACCAGCAAACCTCATCGAGATGTTCTACCTTCTGCGTTTCCATCGGGATTCGTGGTCCAGGGATTCCCGCATTTACGCAAATCGGGATGCCAAGCTCTGCCGCCGCTGTGTAAAGCGGGAACATATATTTGTGATTGAGCGCAACTTGCGGCAATGTTCCGGAAGGAAACACGCTGATAGCCGACAGGCC
>CAKZNA010000125.1 GCA_937129355.1 uncultured Sphingomonadales bacterium
GCCTTCATCGGCCTCCAATGCGCCGACCATCACCTTCATCAATGTGGACTTGCCCGCGCCGTTCCGCCCGATCAGGCCGACGCGGCCTCCCGGTGGAATCGAGGCGGTGGCCTTGTCCAATATAGCGCGCCCGCCAAGGCGCACGGTGATGTTGTTGATCGATAGCATGGCGGGCGTCTAGCAGGGCGAGCGCAAAAGCCAACCGATTGTTACGGTCAGGCTCAATCCTGTGCGATCAACCAGACACGGATCGCGCTCGCAAGCCCCGGCGGCGTTTCGCTTTTGATGCGCTCTGCATCAATTTGTGCAACGAGCGCGTTCACTGCCACACCCTGCGAGGCGGCGGCCGATTTCAGCATTTCCCAAAAAACCGGTTCCAGACTGATCGACGTTTGATGCCGGTCTATCGTGACCGAGCGTTTTACTGGCGGGTGATAATGGGGCTGGGTCATGTTGCGCACCTTAGAAGCACGCCATGCAGACATACACGATTTTTTTGGGGTGGCTGTCACAGCCTGCTTTGCTTACCGTTCCGTCCATGGCCGATAGAATAGAAACGCTGACCGAAAAAGAGAGGGAAACCCTCCGCCTGATCGTAACGGGCCATGATGCGAAATCGGCGGCTAATAAGCTGAATCTGTCTGTTCACACCATCAATGAACGGCTCCGCGCTGCGCGCCGCAAATTGTCTGTGACGAGCAGCCGGGAAGCCGCGCGGATATTACTTGAATATGAAAGCGGAGCACCCGAAAATTTTGGATACAAACTTTTGGGGGAAGCCAGCCAAGCTGATTCCAGCGATAGTCTTCAGGCGTCCAGCAATCCTGAATTTCAGGATATGGGCCGCTTGCGCAAACCCGCGCTGATTATTGGAGGTATTGTTATCATGTCTTTGGCTCTTGCCCTTTTCGTTGTGTCCCCGTCTGTTTTGCCCATTGATGCGGCGCTCCCGGAAGAATCTCGAACAACATCCATGGTGGCGGCGGATACGAAAATCGAAACTGCTGCCCGCAAGTGGCTGGCGCTGGTTGATGTCAGCGACTGGCAGGGCAGCTATGATGCAGCAGGCCAGTCATTCAAAAAATTGAACACAGTTGAAAACTGGAAATCTGCGTCGCTGCAAGCGCGCGTGCCGCTCGGCCAATCACTAGAGCGCCGCGCGATAAATTTTGAGAATGTCAATGCGCCACCGCACGGTTACAAGCTCGTCCGGTTTCGTACCAACTTTGCAAATCGACAGGATGTGATCGAGACGGTGACACTTGAATATGAGGCAAATCGCTGGGCAGTGGTAGGCTACCTCATCGATTGAGCGCGGCGGTAAAATCTCGGGCAAAGTAGCACTTTGCCCGAACCCCCTTAATACATATGCTGTCCGCCATTGATGGAGAGCGTTGATCCTGTAACAAAGCTTGCGTTGTCGCTGGTCAGGAAGGTTACGCCGCGTGCGATTTCATCTGGGTCGCCAAGACGCCCGACCGGAATTTGTGCGACGATTTTTTCCATCACATTATCGGGGATAGTGGCGAGCATATCTGTCGCGATATAACCTGGCGCGATGGCGTTTACGGTGACACCGTGGCGCGCGCCTTCCATCGCGAGCGATTTGGTGAAGCCGTGGATGCCAGACTTTGCGGCGGCATAATTGACCTGTCCAATCTGTCCGCCTTGTCCATTGACCGAGCCGACATTGACGATCCGGCCCCATCCGCGCGTGCGCATTCCGGGAAAGGTGGCCTTGGCCATGTTGAAGCAGCCGGAAAGGTCAACGCGCAAAACCTCTTCCCATTGCTCATAGGTCATTTTCATCATCGTCGCATCGCGCGTGATGCCCGCATTGTTGACCATAATATCAATGGCGCCGACATCTTTTTCAATCGCCGCGCAGGCCTCGACGCATTCCTCGTGATCGCCGACATTCCATTTGCGTGCCTCAATGCCCGTGCGCTCGGTAAAGGCCTTTGCGGCCTCATCGTTGCCGCCATAGCTGGCCACGACGGTCCGGCCCCAATCTTTAAGACGTAGGCTGATAGCCTCGCCAATGCCGCGTGTCCCGCCGGTTACCACTGCAATTCTGTCGGTCATAATTCGCCTCTCCACAATCCACTCGCCTCGATTATTAAAAGGCTAGTGCAAGGTGGCTTTGCGGGCAAGTTGCCGCAAACGTTAGCTATCCCAACCAGCCAGTCAATTCGTTGCGGATGAGCGTTTCAAGCATATCCATGCCAACATTACTGTCATTGAGGCAGGGCAGGTATGCGAAGCGTTCGCCGCCCGCCGCTTCAAACTCTTCGCGGCCTTGGATCGCCAATTCCTCAAGTGTTTCGAGACAATCGACAGAAAAACCGGGCGCGAATATGGCGATCTTCTTTTTACCCTCGCTTGCCAACCGGTTGATGGTGTCATCGGTTGCCGGTTCCAGCCATTTGGCGCGGCCAAAGCGCGATTGGAAACTGACGGTGAGATCGCGGCCCATCGCTTCGGACAATAGCCGCGCCGTTTTCTGGCAATGGCAATGATAGGGGTCACCCAATTCTAATGTGCGTTGGGGCATGCCATGGAAGCTGACAACCAATTCATCGGGTGTGAAATCGAGTTTGGCGAGCTCGCTTTCTACCGACGTCTTGAGCGCAGAAACATAGGCCGGATCATCATGATATGGCGGTAATGTCCGGATGGCGGGCTGCCATCGCATTTCGGAAATTGCACGGAAACTCTCGTCCAGAACCGTTGCCGTCGTAGCGCCCGAATGTTGCGGATATAGCGGTGCGATCAGGATGCGGTTGCAGCCATCTGCTTTCATTTCCGAAAGCTGCTGCCCGATAGCCGGCTCACCATATCGCATCGCGTAACGGACGTGGACATCTTCGCCTAATCGGGTCGCTAGCGCCTTCGCTTGCGCCGCAGTATAGAATGCGAGCGGCGATCCCTTGTCGGTCCATACCTTGGCATAAGCTGCAGCGGATTTCTTGGGACGCGTATTGAGGATGATACCGCGCAATATTGGTTGCCAGACCAGCGCGGGAATTTCGACGACGCGGCGGTCGGAGAGGAATTGTTTGAGATAGCGCTTTACGGCTTTGGGCGTCGGCGCGTCTGGCGTCCCCAGATTGACGAGCAACACACCAATTTTTGCAGGCGCGACGGGCGGGTGATCGGAGGGAATGGACACTATAACCCCCGCGATAGCAGCGGTAGATCGCGCAGCCGAACACCCGTGGCCGAATATAGCGCATTGGCAATTGCGGGTGCAACGACCGGCACGCCTAATTCACCGATGCCGCCGGGTTCTTCCTCACTGGGCAGAAATTCAATCTCAATCTCTGGTATATCGGCAAGCTTTGGCAGATCAATATCGCGCAACCTGCGCGCAGTTGGCAGGCCGCCTTCAAACCCAGTTGATGCGCCCAAAGCCTGCGCCATGCCAAAGACGATTGCGCCTTCAATCTGTTGCTTGGCAATTTGCGGATTGATGATGCGTCCGCAATCAACCACGGCGGTGATCTTACTGACGCGCACACCATCCTCGCCAGCTTTTGCTTGGGCGATAAGGGCAATATGGCTTCCGCGCATGCTATTGCAGGCAAGGCCGTTGCCGCTTCCTTTTTCGCCGCCATCCCATCCGGCGAGTGCAGTCACCCGGTTTAAGCATGTCGCAAGGCGGGTTTCACCTACCAGCATTTGCATCCGGTATGAAAACGGTTCGACACCGGCTTTTGCGGCCAATTCGTCGATAAATGCCTCACGGCAAAAAGCAGTTAGATTGTGACCATTGCCGCGCCAGCGACCCGTTGGAATTGGCAGTGTGGCCGGGAAATGCGCGACCGAAATGTTGGGAATGGCGTATGCTGGCACAGCCCCTTCAATCGCCAACGGATCATATTCGCCCGCTACTTCCGCTATGGCATCTTTGTCCGATGCACCTTGCAGCCGCGCCGCAACTTCGCGCATCGTTGAAGGCGTCGAAATACGGCAGGAATATCCTTGCACGCGCCCGGTAATGTCCAATGTCGCTGACATTTTTGTGACAGCTGGCGGGCGATAATGATCGCGCATAAAATCTTCCGGACGCGACCAGATCAGCTGCACAGGCCTGCCCGCTTCTTTGGCCAGAATGGCAACCTGTGCCGCTATTTTATTGTCCATATTGCGGCCAAAACTACCGCCACCCATCATTGGAAACAAAACAACATCATTGGTGGATAGGCCAATGGCATCGGCGGCGGCGGCGCGCGCCTGTTCCGGTGTTTGCGTGGCCAGCCAGAGCTGCAAGCGTCCGTCTTTATATTGGGCCGTTGCGCTGCGCGTTTCGAGCGGTGCATGAACAGCCGAAGCAATGCCATAGGTCGCCTCTATAACCCGCGTTCCCACCTCTTTTTCCAATGTGCCTTCAAACGATCCACTTCGGTGCGTGATCCAGCCCTTTCCTTCCGCAAAGCGCGATTCCAGATGCGTGTTTATCTCGCCGCTATCGGCCATTTCGCCTGTGGTTTCAAAAACAGGTGCCATCAGGTCGAGTGCGCGGTTCGCCGCCCACCAATTGCTTCCAAGCGCCGCCACCCAGTGGTCGGTTTTGAATACTGTGACCAACCCTTTGACTTTGCTGGCGGCTTTGCGGTTGATGTTCTTTAATTTTGTGTCGCCAATCGGTCCCGCGCGGAGCGATGCATACAGCATATCGGGCAATCGGATGTCGCCAGCAAAGCTTGTGCTGCCATCTACCTTTGCGGACACGTCCAGTCGCGGCGCATCTTTTCCGCTTAAACGGTTTCCCGCAAATGCGCGCAGAGGAATTGGATCGGGCGGATCAAAGGCGGCTGCGTCATTCACCAGCGCCGAAAATGGCAATTTCTTTTCTTCAAAGGTAACAAAGCCTTTGTCAGCTTCGCAGCTTTCCCAATTTGTTTCCCATTTTGCTGCGGCGGCCTGGCACAGCATTACCCGCGCCGCAGCGCCCGCTTCGCGGCAGGGCCCTTCAAATTGACGGGTAGATGACGAACCGCCGGTAACCACAAAATCGCTGCGTTCGGCTGCGCCGTCTATGATGCCGTCGGAAAATTGCTCTGAGTTCAAACTTGGGCTGACAAATGCACCGGCCCACTCTCGCGCCAACAGGTTATTTGCAAAAACCGGATTTGCCATCAGCGGTTGGATAGCGACGGTACGCCAATCCGCCCCAAGCTCACCGGCAACAATCTGTGCTAGCTGCGTATAAACGCCTTGCCCCATTTCGCTTTGCGGCACGCCCACGATGATTTGGCCATCTTCTGCTATCTTTAGCCACGGCCCAAAGACATGCTCGCCCTGCGCAGCGGTTAGACCCGGGATATATTGGCGCGGCCAAAGCGCCCAGGCGACAAGCAAACCGCCGCCAACGCCGCCACCGACAAGCAGCTGGCGCCGGGAAACCCCCGCTTTCTCTGCCTTGTCTTCCCTCCCGGTTTCGCTCATCCGGCATCCTTTTGATTGTCTATCCAGTTTGATAGCCTGCTAGCGATTTTTGCATAGGCCTGCGCAATCGGACCATCGCCAAGTGCAGGCGGTTCGCCCGAATCGCTGGCAATGCGAATGGCCATGTCGAGCGGGATACGGCCCAAGAAAGGTATGCCCATCTCTTTGGCCGCTGCCTCACCGCCGCCGGAGCCAAAAGGATTGCTGACATCACCGCAATTGGGGCAGACATAGCCCGCCATATTTTCCACCAGCCCAATGACCGGGACTTTCGCAGAATCAAAAAAGCTGATTGCCCGTGCCGCATCCATCAGCGCCAAATCTTGCGGTGTAGAAATAATAACCGCACCGACGGGCTTATGCTTTTGCACCATTGAAAGCTGAATATCTCCGGTGCCAGGCGGCAAATCGAGGATCAGATCCTGCGCGGCTCCCCAATCGGCCTCGACAAGCTGTGACAATGCATTGCCCGCCATCGGCCCACGCCAGGCTATCGCTTGTCCGGGTTTGGCAAGCTGACCCATGGAAAGCATCGGAATCTCACCGACTCCCGTCACGGGAATCAGCTGCTTGTCTTTGGCTTTCGGCTTCTTGTCTTCGGCATTCATCAACCGCGGCTGGGATGGCCCGTAAATATCGGCATCGACCAGCCCGACTTTGCGCCCGGCCTTTGACATGGCGACGGCGAGATTTGCCGATAGCGTGGATTTGCCCACGCCGCCTTTCCCGCTGGCCACGGCGATCAAGCGCCGTTTAATTTTTTCCGCTGTTTGTAGCAGACGGATATTTTCGACACCGTCCACAGATTTCACCGCTGCCTTTATGTCCGCAGCCAGCAATTCGCGCTGCGTATTGTCCATTCCGGACATGTCGACCATCATCGAAAGATTGCCGTCTTTTGCCTTGATTCCACTTGCTCTGCCGTCCGCGATGGGGGCAATGGCTGCCTCAACTGATGAAATATCGATCATTTGCATGCGAATAATGCGAGAATCCGTGGATTGACACTGTTTTTCTCAAAAAGCGTTCCTATAAAGGGTGCATGGATAAAAATGAGAGCGACAAAGGCCCCAGCCGGATGGCTGCTGATGGCAAAGGCCCGTGGGACAATTCGGGGCCACAAGACGGCCCAAAAAACGGAAGCGGCGGTAATCCTTGGGACCCGGGTTCTTCGGAAGAAAAGGGATCGAAAGGCGCCAATGTAACGTCACTCGATGAATTGCTGCGCAAACGAAAGGCCGGCGGCGGAAAAGGCGGCGGTGGTCTAGGTAGCTTGCCGAATATGCCCGGGGGCCGGTCGGTTTGGTCGGTAGCGATATTCTTGTTGGTGATTCTCTGGCTTGTCTGGACGAGTATTCACCGGTTGGAACCAGCGGAAAGCGGCGTGGTGACATTGTTCGGAAAATATTCGCATACAGTTGGACCGGGCGTTTCATTCACGGCGCCTTATCCGATTCAAAATATGGTGAAAGTAGATACAGGGCAAGTTCGCACTGTCACGATCGGTTCGGCCGACAGTAAGGCAGAAAACCTGATCATTACCCGCGATGAAAATGTCATCAACATGGCTTATAATGTGCGCTGGCGGGTGATGGACCCCGAACGCTATTTGTTTCAGCTAGAAGGACCAGACAGTGCTGTACGTGAGGTGGCCGAAAGCGCGATGCGCGCGTCGATTGCGGATTTCGTGCTGGATGATGCTATCGGCCCTAAACGTAGCGAGATTCAGGCCGATGTTAGAAAGCGGATGCAAGTTATCCTCGACGGCTATCGTTCCGGTATTGCGGTAACAAGTATTGATATTCAACAATCCGATGCCCCGTCGGAAGTAAGTGAGGCATTTCGCCGCGTGAATGCCGCCAAGCAACAGGTAGAAGGTAACAAAAACGAGGCCGAGAAATATGCCCGTCAGGTGACTGAGCTTGCGAAAGGTGAAACCGCGGAATTCGATAAAATCTATGTTCAATATCGCGAGGCACCGGGCGTTACCAAGCGCAGGATATATTACGAAACGATGGAGCAGGTTTTGTCAAAGACGGATAAGACCATTGTCGAAGCAGGCAATGTAACGCCGTATCTGCCTTTGCCCGAAATTAAGAAACGTGTGGAGAAAGCGGCGAGCGAAGTTCAGGCGCAGGGAGGAAAGAAATGATCCAGCGGCTCATTAAAAACCCGATCGGACTGGCGCTTACGGGACTGGGGGCAATCGTATTGCTTGCCATGTCGGTTTCGATCGTTCCGGAAACAAGTCAGGCGCTGATCACCAGTTATGGTGAATACAAGCGCACAATCAATCCATACCGTCCTAAAGATAAACTTGGCACGACGACTCAGGCTGGTCTCACTTTCCGCATACCGTTCATTGAGCAAATCCAGTATATCGACAAACGGATCCAGAATGTTGAAATGGACCCGCAGGAAGTGCTTTCGACTGACCAGCTCCAAGTTCAGGTGAATGCCTTTGCGCGGTACCGCATCACCGATACACTCAAAATGTATACTACCGTTCGGACCGAAGATGCGCTTAACGCTCGGTTAGGTGAGACTCTCGGTTCTTCTGTGCGTAACGAGCTTGGCAGACGTTCTTTTGCTACGTTGCTTAGCGCAGAGCGCGGGATAGTAATGGCGAATATCAAAAAACAGTTGAACCTTGAGGCAAAAAAATATGGAGCGACCATTATCGATGTTCGCATCAAACGCGCTGATTTGCCTGAAGGCACGCCGTTGGATTCAGCTTACGACAGGATGAAATCGGCGCGTGAACAGGAACGAGCAACAATTGAGGCGCAAGGTCGCCGTGAAGCACAGGAAATAAGGGCGGAAGGCGATGCTGAAGCCGCACGTATCTATGCCGAAAGCTATGGCAAAGACCCGGAGTTCTTTGATTTCTTTCGGTCTATGCAGAGTTACAAGAAAACATTTCGCAAAGGCGACGATCAAGGTGAAACCAGCGTGATTCTATCGCCTGGAAACGACTATCTGCGCAATTTTCGTGACGGGCGTTAATGGTAGGGATTGCCGTTGGTCGAAAGTTGGACGACATTTGTAGTCACAATAGGGCGAAAATGGCGCTTCATTCAATTGGCGT
>CAKZNA010000126.1 GCA_937129355.1 uncultured Sphingomonadales bacterium
CCTTATCTGCAGGCGTATCAGCGGTTGGCGCGATAACCTTGACCGCGCCATCTTCCATCGTGACGGAAAGGCCCAGGCCGCCATATTCTCCATCAATCTGGGTTTGCAGATTTTCAAAATCGCTGGCGTTCAGGAAACCGCTATGCGCATCAAGACTGGACAGCATGCCTTGAATAGCGCCTTCCATCAGCTGCTTGTCCTTCACTTCGTCAACATAATTGGCTTTCACCTTTTTGTAGACGGCAAGAAACTGTTCAAGCTCCTTGTAGAGCTCCTCTTTTTCTTTCGCGGACTGGGCCTGTGCAGGCGCGCTAAAGGCAGTGTTGCCAACCACCAGAGCCAATGCCATCGCAGATGCCGTAAAAATATGCCTTTTCATTCGCCTCAATCCTGTCCCGATTCTTTTCCTACACATATCGCATAGCCTGCCACCCATATTGGTGAAAGCATGTTTACCACGAATGAATACCAATGATCTGCAAACGGCCCAAAATTCCTGGCGCATATACGCGCTACATCAGCATAGCCGCAATATCCATTACGCGCCCTTTGCGGCGCAGCTCAAATGTTACATCGGCATTTTCCGCTTCTGCTTGTCCGATAATTTCGCCTTGCTCGACTTGCTGCCCTTCATCGACAGAAATTTCACCAAAGTTGGTAATAAGGCTGGTCCAACCGCCGCCATGCTCAATGATGATAATCTGGCCATAGCTGCGGTAGATCCCTGCAAACGCAATCCGGCCCGCTGCCGGAGCCGGTATATCCGCACTATCGTCCAAAGATACGCGGACGCCTCTTTCGCGGTAACCAGTCTGATTAAGCTCATTATATCCGAAAACCAATTTCTTGCTCTCAGGAAGCAAATAGGCACCGTTATTTTTGGATTTTTGTGGTTCAGTGCCGCGACGAAGAACCGGGCCATCAAGCGCAGCCAATGCAGCTGCATTTTCACCTGTCAGACGCGCGGTATCGATCTCATCTACAATATCCCTTGCACGCTCACCTTGTGCAATACTCATTTCAAACTCGGCGGCGGCACTGGCATTCAGGTTTCCCGCCTTGCCCCGATTTGCCTTTTCCAAACTCGCTAGCGCATTACGTCGCTCGGCCAAGTCTTTGCTCGCGGTCGCAAGTGAAGCCAGCGCGACTTGCTCTTGCTTCCGAAGGTCCTTCTGAATCGCAATTTGCTGCCGCAATGCGGCGGTCCTGCGTGCAATTTCCGGCCGCACGCTATCCATCACGGCGCGCAGATGGATATAGTCTCTCCGGCTTTCCGGCTGGGCTAGCAGGAACGTCGCAGGACGGCTGGTCAATTGATGCAAAGCGGCATTTAACCGGAGCAAAGGTTCGCTCTCACGGCCTAGCGTAGC
Source organism: uncultured Sphingomonadales bacterium (assembly GCA_937129355.1). Taxonomy (GTDB): domain Bacteria; phylum Pseudomonadota; class Alphaproteobacteria; order Sphingomonadales; family Sphingomonadaceae; genus Sphingorhabdus_B. The sequence goes on from CAKZNA010000126.1 coordinate 1,371, forward strand.
CTGCTGTCTACGTTGGCGCTGGGCAATAATAGCGGTGCGCGCACGCGCCGCCGCGATCTGTGCCTGCGCCCCGTCAATTTCCGCCGAAAGCACGGCGCGCTGAGCCAAAATTCGGTCAGCGGCTCCAGTGGCGTTGGCGGCTTCCTGACGCAATCGCTCGCTGCGTTCTTCGGCTTGAATGGCTCTTTCTTTCGCCGTGCGTAGCGCGTCTTGTTCCTCACTTCCAGATTGGGCCGATAAAGCGGTGGCAAGCCCCAAGGGAACTGCAGCAAGAAGCAAAAGAGTGATGAAGAACCGCATGGCGTCACCCTTCCCTATGATAGGGGTGATTGGCAAGTATAGATGTTGCCCGGTATAATTGTTCAGCTAGCATCGCGCGCGCCATCAAATGCGGCCAAGTTGCCTTTCCAAATGCCAAGAGCAAGTCAGCATTTGCGCGTTCTTCATCGCCAAATCCATCCGCTGCACCAATCAAAAAACGCGTTTCTCGGATGCCATCATCGCGCCATTTGCCAAGCGTGCTAGCAAACTCGGTCGATGGTAGCTGCTTGCCCTTTTCGTCCAGCATTACGGTACGAAACGGCTTTTCCTTTTCAGGAGGAAATTTGCCGCCACTTTCGGGCAATTCGGTTAGCTTGGTTGGCCAACTGATCCGCTGCATATATCGTGCGACGAGATCATTTTCAGGAGAACGGCCAATCTTGCCGCGCGCAATGATATGCAGTTGCAAGCGCGGCTCTATTGCAGTGCGGAGGCGGATTCAGGTGAATCGCCAAAAGCCCACATGCGTTCCAGATTATAGAAACTGCGTACTTCTGGCCGGAACAGATGCACGATCACATCTTCGGCATCGATAAGCACCCAATCAGCCGTCGGCAATCCTTCGATACGCGCCGTTCGGCCAGCCTTTTTGATCCGCTCGGCGAGCTTTTGTGCCATGGAGGCAACCTGCCTGCTCGAACGTCCGCTCGCGACAACCATATGGTCGGCGATGTTGCTCTTGCCTTCGAGCGCGATACTCACGACTTCTTGCGCCTGATCATCGTCAAGCGCCTGCAGGACAAGCTTGTGAAGTTCCTCGGCAGAAACCGGATCGGGGCCGGCTGCCTTCTTCTTTTTTTTGGGAACTGCATACGAATCGATCAAAAAACATTCCTTTTCATGTCACAAGCTTACGCGTGACAGTATCGCGGATACCGCCATTCGCATATTCCATAAACCAGTCGGGATCGGCATTTCGCAACGCGGTTGCCGAGCGCGGATCGGGACGGAAGCGCAAAAATACCAGCGCTGGCCTGCTCCAAATTGTCCAGTTTTTGCTCTGGTCCCGGCGGCGGACAAATCGCCTGAACCACGCCATGGCAGGAGATGCCAAAGCATCATTGTTATAGCCAGGTCTCGCGATAACTGCAATCGGCATCATCCGCGCTATGTCGCGCCAATCTTTCCACTGGTGGAACTGCTTCAAATTATCGGCGCCCATTATCCAAATAAACTGACGCTGCGGATAGCGGCGAACCAGCTTTTTCAAAGTGTTAATGGTGTAGCGCGTCCCGAGCTCCTGCTCGATTGCTGTCGGTTTTATCCGCGTACCACGCGCTTGTTTCTGGGCCGAAGCAAGCCGCGCAGCTAGCGGTGCCATACCTTTGCGCGGCTTCAGCGGGTTACCTGGCGACACCATCCACCATAGCTCATCCAGCGCCAGCGCATCCATCGCAAACAGGCTCACAGAGCGATGCCCGCCATGGGCAGGGTTGAACGATCCGCCGAGGAGGCCAGTTGGGATCAAGGACGAACCTGCCCTGTTCCCTCTACCACCCATTTATAGGTAGTTAGTCCCTCAAGAGCCACCGGACCGCGAGCGTGCAAACGGCCCGTGGCTATCCCTATTTCTGCGCCCAGACCAAATTCTCCGCCATCGGCAAATTGGGTGGACGTGTTGTGCATCACGATGGCGCTATCAACCTCTGCCAAAAAACGCGCTGCAACTTCAACATCCTCGGCAATGATTGCTTCGGTGTGGCCAGAGCTATGTTGTGCGATATGCGACATTGCATCTTCCAGACCCGATACCAACCGCGCCGACACAACCGGCCCAAGATACTCGGTGTCCCAGTCAACCGTCTCAGCAGATACACAGCGTGAATCAAGTTCCAACACGCCATCATCGGCACGAACCTCGCATCCTGCGTCCAGCAGTTTTCGTATCAGTGGCCCGGGCGCCGGATAATCCTGGTCGATCAGCAACGTCTCCATCGCGCCGCAAATGCCCGTCCGCCGCATTTTTGCGTTATAGACGATTTCCTCCGCCATCTCCCGCTTTGCATCCGTATGCACATAGCTGTGACAAATACCGTCTAGATGCGCCAATACCGGCACGCGCGCATCTTTCTGCACGCGCTCTACCAGGAATTTACCGCCGCGCGGAATGAGCATATCGATCAACCCCTGTGCACGCAGCATCGCGCCCACGGCCGCTCGGTCTTGCGTCGGCACCAGCTGCACGGCCTCGGCTGGCAAGCCCGCTTGCGACAGGCCTTCAACCAGCGCCGCGTGGATAGCACGATTGCTGTGCACTGCCTCGCTACCCCCACGCAAAATCACTGCATTGCCCGAACGAACCGCCAATGCCGTAGCATCAGCGGTAACATTGGGGCGGCTTTCGTAAATAATACCGAGGACGCCCACAGGAACGCGAATACGCCTCATGGTCAAACCATTGGGCGGCTTGGTTTCGTCAATTACCTGACCAACCGGATCATCAAGGTTGGCAACATTTTCGACCGCATCTGCAATGGCAGAAATACGGCCCTCATCCAACATCAGGCGATCAAGCATCGCGGCGCTTAGGCCTGATTTCTCTCCAGACTCCATATCCTTCTGGTTGGCAGCCATGATTTTATCAGATGCTCCGCGAAGCGTATCGGCGGCTCGCCTCAAGCCTTCCGCTTTGGCACGAGAACTCAATTGCGCCAGCTTCCGCTGCGCCGCTCTAGCGCGCACCGCTATATCGGAAATCAGTTCTGTGGCATCGTCCATGACACCCTTCCGTAAGGCCCGATCTATCATAGGAAAAGGGGCAACAATTCAGGTGTAACTACACCAACCGATTCGCAACACCGGGAATCCGTCACATGCTATTGTAATTATACGATAATAACATATTTCAACGATTGAAACGTTAACGCGTTGTAAATTTCCAGAAGCGGCACAAATACAGGCCCTTCGGCGTTTCATCGCTCGATTAACTCGGCTCACGGTGGATTCAATAGGTAGATTCGCTCGATCGGCCAAACTCTGCTATTCGCCGCCGCAATAAAAAAAGACGGGGTGGGTCGTTAAGTTGAATAGCAAGTTTTCTAGCCTTCGAGAAAGGTTAGCTAGCTGGTTTGTTGATCGTGAATTTTTCATGAGAGCACACGGGCAAGTTAGATTTCTCAAAATATCTGCAAAGCTGCAGCGGAGAGTCGCTGGCTTTGCTGCCGTCGTTGTTGGCGCATGGCTAGTTGTCACGCTGGGCATGGCAATAAATCAGGTGAGCATTTCATTTGAACGCATGGCACTTGTGACCAAGCAGGAAAAAATACAGTCCGCAGAGGAGCGCGTCGCCAAATATCGCGATTCCATTGACGATGTGACCAAAGATTTGACCAAGCGTCAAAATATGCTCGATACGCTGTATAAAGAACATTTCAACGAAGACACCAAAGCGTTCGATGACACATCGGGATCTAGCGAAGCGGAAAAGAAGGCTGATAAGATCAGCAAAGTGATGCCGCTGGCATCGGGCCTTGCGCAGATTGAAGCGCGTCAGATCATCTTTGCAGAAAAACTCACCAAAATAGCGATGATGCGCGCCAAACGCGCGGAAGCGGCCATTCGTAAATTCGGCCTTAACCCCAAAATGCTGGCTGGCGAAAGCCGCGAAGCACAGGGCGGTCCTTTCATCCCGTTTTTTGGAAAGAAAAAAGAAGCCAAAATTGGCGACCCGCGCTTTGACAAACTTGCCGCTGCGCTTCGCCGCATGGACCGCATGGAAGCTTCTTTGGCCAGCATCCCTACTTCTCTGCCAGCGGCAGTAATGAATATGTCGTCCAATTATGGCTATCGCCGTGACCCGATAAATGGCGGCGGCGCGATGCATAGCGGCATCGATTTCAAAGGTCCGCACGGCACAGCAATTCTTGCTGCGGCGGATGGTGTCGTAACCAAGGCGGGCTGGCAGTCCGGCTATGGTAAATGTGTGGAAATCACGCATGCTAACGGTTTAGTAACGCGCTATGCGCATCTTTCGGGCTTTGAAGTGGCCGAAGGTCAGAAAGTCTCGCGCGGTTCGAAAATTGCGCGTATGGGAAGCACAGGCCGATCCACGGGGACGCATCTTCATTTTGAAGTGCGTCTGAATGGTCAGGCTGTCAACCCGATGAAATTCCTGGAGTTTAATTCCGATGTTCTCGAAGTCAAAACCGCAAAACGAAACAACCGCCGTCCCACGGACTCGTGAACGCGCCTCAAATAGCGGGCATACTTTCTCTATGATTGCATCAGATGTTGAAATTGTCGGCAATGTTTCGGCCAAGGTTGACCTTCACATAGATGGCCGCATTCAGGGAGATGTTTCCTGCGGTTCACTCGTTCAAGGCGAGAGCAGCGTTATTGCAGGTAAAGTAATCGCCGAAAGCGCCAAACTTTCCGGCCAAATCGATGGCTCTATCGAAGCTGGTGACCTGGTCATAGAGGCGAGCGCGCGTATCAAAGGCGATGTGTCCTACGAAAGCCTAACGATTGCTCCGGGCGGTCAAGTCGAGGGCAAATTCAAACACAAGGCTCCCGGCGCTGCACCGAATTTGCGTAAAACCACGGTCGATCCGAAGCTGAAAGAAGAACCGCTGGTTCTGGATAAAGAGGCGAAAGTCGCCTAACGCCCGTCAGGCCTAAACCAACATTTCTATCGCGGCACCCTGCCCCAGGAAATTGGCGGGGCTTGCCGACGCGCCATAAGCGCCAGCACAAAATATCGCCACCAAATCGCCCACGTCTGCACGCGGGAAATGCGCGCTGTTGGACAGCATATCAAGCGGTGTGCACAGGCATCCGACAATGGAGGCGACTTCGGTTGGTGCGTCGTCGAACTTCGTCGCAATCGCTGCCGGATAGTTGCGGCGGATGACGGTACCGAAATTGCCGCTCGCTGCTAGCTGGTGGTGCAATCCGCCATCGGTAATCAGGAAAATCTCGCCATGGCTGACCTTGCGATCGACGATGCGGGTTAGGTAAACACCCGCCTCACCCACCAAATACCGGCCAAGCTCTATGCAGAAATCCGTATCCGCGATAACGTCCGGTAGCGCAGAGAAAGCCTGTCCCAACGCGCCGCCGACGGCGTTCAAATCAAACGCTTCATCGCCCGGAAAATAGGGAATTCCAAAGCCGCCACCCAGATTGACTTTCGGCGGTGTCGCTCCGGCCTTATCTGCAATCTCGGCGGCCAGTGCCAGCGTCGCGGCTTGCATTTCGATAATTGATTCTGCCTTTAGCGCCTGTGATCCCGCGTAAATATGCAAACCGCGCCAATCTGCGCCAGCGGCCACAATCTCTTTAATCAAAGCCGGAACCCGTTCCGCATCAACGCCAAATTGCTTCGCGCCGCCGCCCATCTTCATGCCGGACCCTTTGAGATCAAATGACGGGTTCACGCGCACAGCGAGCTTTGGTGTCTTGCCCAGCCTCTCGGCAATCGCAATCGCCCGCGCCGCTTCGCCCTCGCTTTCCAGATTAAGCGTCACGCCTTTGGCTATTGCCGCTTCCAATTCGCGGTCGCGTTTTCCGGGGCCTGCGAAGCTCATATGCGCAGGGTCAACGCCAGCGGCCAACGCCAATTCCATCTCCCCGCCCGAAGCCAGATCAAATCCGTCAACGAGGCCGTTCATATATTCCAGCAGCGGCGGAAAGGGATTGCCCTTCATCGCATAATGGATCGCCAAACGCTCCGGCATCGCACTGCGCAAATCGGCAACACGCTGCGCCAGCAAATCGCGCGAATAAACGAAAAGCGGCGTATCACCGGCCTGTTCGGCCAGTGCAGATACCTTCTGCCCGCCAATCGCCAACTCGCCATCAACGCCCGCATACCCAGCGGGAATTGGCCCGGTTGGCTTTGCTTTTGGTTTCTTTTCGTCGCTCATTGTCAAACCCTTAGCAGCGAAGGGTTAAAAGGAGAATGACGTTATAGATACGGCGCAAATCACTAAGCCGTGGCAGGGCGAAATTTCAGTGCCAGCCCGATTGCGACAAACCCGGGGAGGACCACGCCGAACGCATTTGTCGCCCAGATATTGTCGAAGGGAAAGCCGCGATGGCCCCATATTTGGATATGAAATAGCGCATGGAGAAGCGGCCAGACGGCCCCGCAAATCAGCGCGGTTCGATTGTCTTTCAGCGCCCCGTAAAAAATCGCGCCGCCGCTAGCGAGATAGGTCAATGCCACATCGCGGATAAAATGGATGCTAAACGGCCCCATATCCGAAAGCCCCGGCGTATTTTCATAAAATGCGTTTGGCGCGAACCAGATATAAATACCCGTTGCGAAAAAATAGGTTGCCAGAATGTGGAGTAAGATTTTCACCGTGTTTCCCCTTTACAAACACCTGTAGCGCAATCGAAAAGTTGAATCGAGACAAACACGCATTATCTTGATTTTGAGAGATCAATATAGGGGGCCGCAATGAGTGAAGCGACGAGTAAACGTACCATCTGGTCACGGGCCAAAGATATGGCGCTGAAAGCTCCGCCCGAGCGTAACCGCTATGTCGACTTCCTTCGCGCTTTTTCAATTCTCGCCGTGGTCGTCGGCCATTGGCTGGTTGCCGCGCCCTATATAGAAGATGGCGCGGTGCAGGGCGGGCATCTTTTGGGTATCATTCCGTGGACACAGTGGCTGACCTGGGGCTTTCAGGTGATGCCGATTTTCTTCCTTGTTGGCGGGTTCTCTAACTATGTGTCATGGTCCGCAAACCGGCGGGAAAATGGCACATATGCCGGATGGTTTACAGGGCGTCTGCAACGGCTGGCCAGTCCGGTATTACCGTTATTTCTAGTTTGGACGTTGTTCGCATTTTTCGGCACCACAATGGGCGTGGAGCGCAAGATTGTGGCGCTCGCCGCGCAACTGGCGCTGATCCCCGTATGGTTTCTGTCGGTCTATCTGATGGTCGCCGCCGTTGTTCCCTTCACCCATGCGGCATGGAAGAAATTTGGCATGGCGTCATTCTTCGGATTGCTGGCTGGCGCGGTGATCATCGACGTAGCAACGCTGAACATGAAAATATCCCATATCAATTTCCTCAATTTCGCCTTCGTCTGGCTCGCGGTGCATCAGCTTGGCTATGCATGGAGCGAGGGATATTTTGCGCGAGGGAAACGCGCTTTGCTATGGGGCGTAGGCGGAATCGCGGCGCTGGGATTGTTGGTTGGCTATGGCCCCTATCCGGTCGCGATGATCGGCGTACCGGGCGAAGGATTGAGCAATTCTATGCCGCCAACGCTCGCGTTGCTGGCACTCGGCATCGCGCAGACCGGATTTGCGCTGGCATTGGAACCCGCCGCGCGGCGAATGCTGGAAAATATCAAAATCTGGACCAGTGTCGTGCTGGTCAATGGCATGATCATGACGGTTTATCTGTGGCATCTGACGGCGTTCGTGCTGATCATGGTTGCCGCATGGCTGCTGGGCGGTATCGGTCTGGAGGTCGCACCGGGCAGCGGCGTATGGTGGCTGGCGCGGCCGATATGGTTCGCGCTTTATATCGCCGCTCTATTCCCGCTGATCATGGGTTTCGCGCGATTTGAACAGGCAAGCAAGTCGGTCAGCGGTGATGTCGCGCATTGGCGGCTGATCACCGGATTGCTGCTGGTCTGCGCGGGTCTTGGCGCAACCGCCGTCTTCAGCATCGCCAGCCCGCTTGGCGTAACCGGCGTGCGGCTATGGATTGTAGCCATGCCGTTTATCGGGGCCGCGATCGTAGGGTTTGGGCCGTTTGGCGCTTTGGGGCGGCGGCTGGGTTAGAGCGTCTCCGCCAACCCATTCCTATCCAACTTCCCATTCGCATTCCTTGGAAATTCATCCAACCAGATAATCTCCGCTGGCTGCATGAAGTTGGGGAGTGCGGTCTTTAGATATCCTGCCAGCTTCTCTGCTGCATCTTCCACCCCCGGTTCAGCGCGGGCGAAGAGGATTATAGCTGCGCCCAGACGTTCGTCTTTTCGGCCCAATACGCATGCTTCAGCGACGAGGCCGCTTTCGATGGCGACTTCTTCCACCTCGGTCGGCGATACGCGGTTGCCGCTGGTTTTGATCATCGCATCGTCGCGGCCCACGAAATAGAGCAGCCCGTCCGCATCGCGGCGCACCGTATCGCCGCTATAGACCGCGCTGCCGCCATATTCGCTAAATTCCGGTGCCGGTTTGAAACGCTGCTCGGTACGCTCTGAGTCCTGCCAATATCCTTGCGCCACCAGCGGACCTGCGTGAACTAACTCACCTTCCTCGCCTGCCCCCGCAAGCTTGCCGTCCGCTGTCACGACCATGATCTCTGCAAAAGGGATCGCCGTGCCCATGCTGGTGGGGTTGTCGTCGATCAGTGCAGGGTCGAGATAGGTTGAGCGGAATGCCTCTGTCAGGCCATACATGGCGTAAATATCGGTCTTGCCGCCAAATATACCGCGTAGGTCTTTGACAAGACTAGGCGTTAGCGCGCCGCCGCTATTGGTGAGCCTGCGCATGGCGGCGGATGCTTCCGCGCTCCATTCCTGTTCAACCAATTGCACCCATAAAGGCGGCACGGCAGCAAGCGTTGTCACGTTATATCTGCCGCATGCCTTGATCACATCGCGCGGCATCAGATAATCGAGCGGCACAGCGCAACCACCTGCCTGCCACGCGCTAAGCAGCTGGTTCTGGCCATAATCAAAGGATAGCGGCAGGACCGCGAGCGTTACGTCGTCTGCCGCTAGTTTCAGATATTGCGCAACACTAACCGCGCCAAGGCTGAGGTTAGCATGGGACAGCATCACACCCTTCGGACGTCCAGTGCTGCCGCTGGTATAAAGGATGGCGGCAAGCTTATCGGTATCGAAACCATCAGGCAGCGGCGGGAGTTCTTCGGTGGCCGCATCAATTTCCGCCACCAGCGCCTTTTCATCGACAATTTGGTTAGCCGCATCATCCAACTGCCCTGCCCGCGCTTTATTGGTGATTAGCAGCTTCGCACCGCTATCCGACAGGATATGTTCGACCTGCGCGGCTTTTAGCAGCGGGTTGGCCGGCACGTGCATCAATTCGGCCCGCGCCGCCGCCAATGGCATCAGGCAGGCGGTTTCAGTCTTTGAAAGCCATGTCGCCACCCGGTCACCGGGTTTTAGCCCGCGCGCACGCAATATCGCGGCCAAACGCGATACACGGCTATTTAACTCCTTAAAGCTATAGGTGTTTCCCTTGATATTCAGCGCAGGCGCATCGGCCTCTCCTCGCAAAGCGAGTTGGTCGAGCGGAAATGCTGGAAAATCATGGTGCATATGGCGTATATTCCGAAGGGGCCGAAGCAATGAATGGGGTTGGCGTATTGCCGTTAAAGGGTGAATATCACGATAATTTCCTCGACGCGCAAGCCCATGCGCGCGGTAATCTTGATCGTGAGCAACAAAAAAGCCTGTTTGACCGGCTTGATTGGCTCGATACGCTGCACCGTTTGGCATTGCGCGACCGGCAGCCGCTTCTGTTGCGCGCATCCGATGGTGACGCGGATCTGTGGTTGCCGTTAATGCGGCAAGCGGGCGGAACCGCCGAAGCATTTGCAAACTGGTATAATTTTACATGGCGGCCGATTTTTGGCGGCGAATATGACGAAGTGACGCGGCTAGCGTTGCTGCGCGAAGTGGCACTGAAAGCCAGCGAGCAGGTGCGGCGCATTACATTGATGCCGATGCCCGATGAAGATGGCTCAGCGACATTGACCGCCACAGCATTCGAACAAGCCGGTTGGGTGGTGAAGCGCGAACAATGTGATGAAAACCATATCCTGCCCGTGCGCGGACGTAGCTTCGATGAATATTGGCAGACCCGCCCGGGACAATTGCGGTCCACCGTAAAGCGCAAAGGCAAGAAGGGTATCGTTTCGATCCGTATTGAAAGCGATTTCTCCGATGCGGCATGGGCGGATTATGAAACGGTTTATAACAAAAGCTGGAAACCATCGGAGGGCAATCCGGAATTTTTGAAGACCCTAGCGCGCCAGGAAGGCGACGCGGGATGCCTGCGGTTAGGCGTTGCATATATTGATGGCCAACCGGTGGCGGCGCAATTCTGGACGGTCGAAAATGGCGCGGCGCTGATCCACAAGCTTGCGCATACTGAAGACTCGCTCTCAGCATCGCCGGGCACGTTGCTTTCCGCCGCCTTGTTTCAGCATGTGATCGATGTGGACCGGGTAGATGAGGTCGATTTCGGCACGGGCAGCGACAAATATAAGCGCGACTGGATGGAAGAAATGCGGCCGCGCTACAGTCTTGATTTGCTTTGGCCGAACCATCCGGCTAATTGGGCGCGCATCGCGAAATATAAGCTGCTGGGATAAGGCAGCAAACAGGGAGCGAATACCGGTGGCAGACAAAAACGAAACCGAAAATCTGATGCGCGAATTGCTTGTCGACGTGCTTGGCGTCGACGGCGAGCAAGCCGCGGCTATGGATAGCGAAACGCCGCTTTTCGGTGCATTGCCGGAATTGGATTCGATGGCGGTTGCGGGATTGCTGACCGAAATGGAAGACCGGCTGGAAATTATGATCGACGATGAAGATGTCGATGGCGAGCTGTTTGAAACATTTGGCAGTCTGGTTGAATTTGCCGATACGAAACTGGCGGCGAAGGCGTAAAGCGCGATCACCATGCGCCATCGGACCTACAGCTTTGGCGGGAATGATGAGCAATTGCTGGCTTTCGGGCCAGAAGATGCGGCGCAGCGGATACTAATTGTTCCGCCGTTGTTCGATGAAATGAACCGCATGCGTCGCACGCTGGTTGAGGCGATGCGTATGCTAGAAGCAGCGGGCGTGACAAGCGGATTGCTCGATCTTCCAGGATGCAATGAAAGCCGGTTAAAGCTGGAAGATCAGAATATCGAGCGTTGGAAAGAAGCGGTCGATGCAGCCGCGCTAGCAATTGGCGCGACGCATATATTTTCTGTGCGCGGCGGCGCTTTAGTCGATGACCAACCTAAACTACCAACAATGCGGCTTGCGCCGGTAAAAGGCGCTTCATTGCTGAAGATGCTCGTGCGCACCCGCGTTGCGGGCGATAAAGAGGCCGGATTAACCACCAGCGCAGAAAGTCTGGCCGACGCTGCAAAGGCTGGCCCGGTTGAACTGGCCGGCAATATGGTCGGGCCGCAGCTTTGGGCCGATTTGAACATTGCCGTTCCGAATGCGTCGTCAGATGCAAAAGAGATCAAACCAAACGATGTTGGCGGCAGTCCTCTTTGGCTGCGCGCAGAGCCGCAGTATGATGCCGCGATGGCGTCGGGCCTTGCGCAGATGCTTGCCGAATGGAGCAATTCAGCATGAGGCGGCATATCACTTTTCAATGCGAAGGCGACACGCTTGCCGGAACGCTGGATGACGCGGCGGGCTCGGCCGGCCTGTTAATCGTCAGCGGTGGCAACGAAATTCGCAGCGGTGCACATGGCGGGCAAGCACAACTGGCACAGCATTTCGCACGGGCTGGTCATCCGGTATTTCGCTATGACCGCCGCGGTATCGGTGACAGCGAAGGCGAAAATGGCGAATTTGAAAATAGTGCAGAAGATATCGCAGCCGCCGCCGCAACCTTCCGAAAAGAAGCGCCGCATGTTGCCCGTATCATCGCTTTCGGAAACTGTGACGCAGCCACCGCATTGGCGCTGTTTCAGGTGGGTCTTCCCATCGACACACTAATTCTGGCCAATCCTTGGGTGATCGAACAAGAAGCCAGCGGCGAAGCGGATGAAGAAGCCCCCACAACGCCAAGCGCAGCCGCCATCCGCGCACGATATTGGGCGCGCATCAAAAACCCTCGCAGTATTATTGATCTCTTCTCCGGCAAAATAAATTTACGCAAATTGTTGGGCGGCCTCGCCAAAGCATCGCAGCGCGAAGAAGCAAGCGGGCTTGCGGTTCGTCTGGCCAAAGCGCTGGGCGGAACCGACTGGCCGGTCCAAATCCTGCTCGCGAAACGCGATACCACCGCGTTGGCATTTTACGCTGCTTGGAAAGACGCGATATTTGAAGCGGCGCGGTCACGCGAAAATATCCGCCTCACCGAATATGACAGCGCATCACATAGCTTCGCCGATGCGGGTGCAAAGGCGTGGCTGAAGGCCCAAATTGGCGATATGCTGAAATAAAGTTGATGGCGGCGGGGGAATACCGCCTTTTCAGTAGGTTCCGAAAAGTGAGCCGTTGTCGAGATTTGCCTGCTTTATCCCGAAAGCGGACGTTGTCTTTTTCAGACTCGAGCTGAACTTAACTAGTTTTCTCAAAGCCGGTCCTTCCCAACTTAACGGTTTCTGATACGATCGGCATCATGAGGACCATCCAGCAAGAAATACCATTCTCGCGAAACAAGGTTACCGGCAAAAAGGAAGAGGCTATCCGCTCTGCCGTTCGCGCCGCCCAATCCCTTCCGACCGAAAATGCTACGTCCCGTATTGCCGTTAGAGGCGATGCTCCATTATTCCATGCATTCTTGAGCGATCCAGATGTAAGCGCGCCAATCTATACACTACCGCGTCCTTTAACTGTTGAGGCTGTCGAACAGTTTATCATCAATCATACCGAAGAGCAGGCCAAGGGAGAAGGTTTGCTGTTTCTCAATTTCAACGCGGAGGGCGAAATCGGAGGGTATCAGGATATTTGCATATGGCCGCAATGGGCTGCCGGAGAATTGGGCGGCGCCGTGCATCCCAA
>CAKZNA010000127.1 GCA_937129355.1 uncultured Sphingomonadales bacterium
CCCATATGGCCAAACGCTATGACTTTACATCCCGGAAATGCTGATTCGATGCTGGGTGTTTCCTCCGAGATAAATCGCGCCATATCGGGGACTGACACACTGATATCATGTTGCATGGCAGGGCCTTCCGCGCGTTCAGCCTCCGCTATGGAATCGCGAATTTTCCAGAATGCCTCTGCTTGAGCTTCGGACGCGGCCAAGGCTGCATCTGCCAGCAAGCCGCTTTCCATTGCATTCGACAAAAGCAATTCTGCCAATTGAGACGGGTTTTGATGCTCGGCCTTATCCGACACAAATTCCATCAACACATGCCAGTGGTTTGTTCCGTCAAGCGGCGCGCGCGTTCCTTCGATATGCGTCAATACGTTGCCCAGAGCAGCATCGGGTAGGATTTCAAACCCTTCCAACGCACCGCCAGCTTTTCCCTGCATTTCCAACATTAGGCGATAGGCCGCCTCGGGGCTATCTACCCCCGCCCATGCAACACAGCGATCGATAAGCGCTGGGACGGTCTGTAAAATGGCTTTGGTCACGATTCCGAGCGTGCCTTCCGCGCCAATCAAAAGATGCTTCAAATCATAGCCGCGATTATCTTTTTTAAGCGGCGACATGCCATCGAAAATACTGCCATCGGGCATGACTGCCTCAATACCTGTGACGAGCGCGCGCATGGTTCCGTGGCGCAAAACCTGTGTTCCACCCGCGTTGGTAGAAATCAGCCCGCCAACCGTTGCACTTCCTTTGCCGCCCAATGTCAGCGGAAAGCGCCGTCCGTATTTTGCGACTTCTTCATGCAATATTTGCAAAATCACGCCGGCTTCGCAGGTGACCTGGCCACTATCTGCGTCGAATGAAGATATACGGTTCATACGCCTGAGTGACAGCAAGACAGCATCTCCGCTGTTATCCGGCGTCGCTCCTGCGCACATACCGCTATTGCCGCCCTGCGGGACAAGCGCAATTTTGTGCTTGGCTGCGATCTTTACAACTTCAGAAACTTGCTGCGTATCGGCCGGAGACAAGAGCGCCGCTGCCTTGCCGGTAAAACGGCCGCGCCAATCGGTTAGCCAGGGAGCGAGGTCAGCGGGGTCCGCGCTGAATCCTTTGGCACCGAGTAGAGTTTCGAATGCTGTGAGCGCTTGTTGCATATTGTTACATCTTTTTCGTTGTAAAAAGCCATGATTGACAGGATTTCCGTAAGAGGCTTTAGTCTCTAATTCATGCCATGTTCAATCGCTGAGATTATTTTGACAGCAGAAATTAAATCCCGGATTCGATATATTGCGCCTTTCTCTTAGTCTGATTTTACTTTTCGCAGGCATTTTTGCCGCGGGGCAGGCCGTGCGCGGAGAAACGCGGGTGAATGATGCGCGCGAGAATGTTCAAGCAAGAATTCAGCTGTCGCAGGGTTGGTATCAGGTGCGGGTGCAGCAGCGAGTGATTATCCGCGTGCCGCGCCAACGAACGACGCCTGCCGCGATACAGATGGGTTCAAAGAGGCGGTCTGTGAAGTTGACCGAAGTAAAGACAGGCAAATGCCTTTGGATGAACCAACTTGCAGGTTCGCGTCCCGGCAAAGGAAAAAAACAAAATCTCGAATTGGTGACCAAGAATGGCCAGATGTTCCGCGCCTATTTGGGTGACGGATGTCTGGCACGCGAATTTTACGCTGGCGCCTATATGGAAAAGTCGCTTGACGGGAAGCTATGTATCGACCGAGATATGGTCCACGCGCGTACCGGCGCAAAATGCGAAATTGACAAATTCCGGCGCGTTGTTGCGAAATAGCGCGTAGTCGGCGCAGGCCGTCTTTTCTTGACAATTGCAGCAGAAATCCGCAAAGCGCCCGCCATTGCGCGGCTTTATAGTATAGCGCGCCCTTTTTTCCGGAAACAAAGTTTATGAATTTTGCCGATCTCGGCCTTTCAGATGAATTATTAAAGGCGGTTGATGAATCCGGTTATACGGAACCAACGCCAATTCAGGCGCAAGCCATTCCGCCCGTTCTGATGATGAAGGATATTATCGGGATTGCGCAGACCGGAACGGGCAAGACCGCATCTTTCGTATTGCCGATGATCGACATTCTGTCACATGGCCGCGCGCGTGCCCGTATGCCGCGCAGTTTGATCCTCGAACCAACACGCGAACTCGCGGCGCAGGTTGCGGAGAATTTTGAGAAATACGGCAAATATACCAATCTTTCGATGGCGCTGCTTATCGGCGGCGTATCGATGGGCGATCAGGTGAAAGCGCTTGAAAAAGGCGTCGATGTTCTCATCGCCACACCGGGCCGATTGATGGATCTTTTCGAGCGCGGCAGAATTTTGCTTAACGGCTGCGAATTGTTGGTGATCGATGAAGCTGACCGGATGCTTGATATGGGTTTCATTCCCGATATCGAACATATCTGTACCAAGCTTCCGACGACGCGCCAGACGATGCTGTTTTCGGCCACCATGCCGCCGCCGATTAAGAAGCTTTCCGATCGCTTTTTAAGCAATCCCAAATATATCGAAGTCGCGCGGCCAGCGACGGCGAACAAGAATATTGAACAGCATATCGCGAAGCTCCCAGCCAACCGCAAACATGATATGTTGAAATATCTGCTGCGGACCGAAAAGGTCGAAACGGGCATCATTTTCTGCAACCGCAAGGTTACGGTTCGTGATCTCAACAAGAAATTGAAACGCGACGGTTACAAAAGCGGCGAAATTCATGGCGACATCGATCAAGCTGCACGGCAAGCTGAATTGGAAGCTTTCAAGACGGGCGAGATCAACCTGCTCGTCGCGTCCGATGTGGCAGCGCGCGGACTGGACATTAAGGGCGTCAGCCATGTGTTCAACTATGACGCGCCATGGCATCCCGACGATTATGTCCACCGTATTGGCCGGACAGGCCGTGCAGGCGCATCCGGCAAAGCCTATACCTTTGTTACCAAAGCTGACGAAGAAGCGCTTGAGAATATCGAGAAGCTGATCGGGTATAAGATCGACGTTCTGGGCGCAGGCCGGAAAAAGTCTGATGGTAAGAAATCTGGCGGTAAGAAGTACGACGACAAGCCAGACGAAAAACCTGCCGGAAAATCTGAAGAAAAACCGAAGGGCAAACCCGAGCGCAAGCACCGCGAGGAAGCTGCGAAGCCGGCAAAGACAGATCGGTCTGAAAAGCCGAAAGTCGCCAAGCGCGACAATAAAAATACCGATTCAGACGGCGGCGAAGACGGCTGGAACGGACCTGTTCCCGGTTTTCTAGGCGCCAAATTTAAGGACTAAACGCGCTCGAGATTTTGGTGTGGTTCAGCGGGCAACTGGACCGTAATAATGTCGCCGATAACCACTTCGCCGCCGCTTTCTACAACTGCCATTATTCCCGCTTTGCGAATAAGCGAGCCATCCTGCGCGCGATCCAGAACTGCCGCTAGCAAGCCCGATGCGAAGTTATCAAGCTGCTTACAAGGGTTACGCAGACCCGTAACCCGTAAAGCGACATCATCGCCAATTTGAAGGACCGTATCACGAGGGAGCGACAGCAGGTCGATACCGCGCGTAAGTATATTCTCGCCCATATCACCAGCTTCGATTTTGAAGCCATGGGCTGCAAGTTCACCAAAAAGTTCAGAATGAATCAAATGTACTTGTCGCAGATTGGGCTGGGTCGGGTCGGCGGCAACACGCGAACGGTGCTTGACGGTCTTGCCCCGATGCGCATCGCCTTCGACGCCCTCGCCAGCAATCAGGTTTAGTCTGAGTTCCGACTTCTTGCTAAACATATGGCTAGTCGATCGGCTTAGTGAAATAATATTTCCCGTCAGTGCCATAGCGTTAAAGCCGATATTCCATTAGCGGAAGGAAGCGCCCCGGCGTTACGGTGGATTCAGCTTTGCCGATAGTTTTAGCGCCCATTGCAGCATAGAATGGTTCGGCATCGGGATCGGCATCGATTGATATGGCCTTTACGCCGCGCCTTTCGCATTCATCTTTGACCCAAT
This sequence comes from uncultured Sphingomonadales bacterium, assembly GCA_937129355.1. Taxonomy (GTDB): domain Bacteria; phylum Pseudomonadota; class Alphaproteobacteria; order Sphingomonadales; family Sphingomonadaceae; genus Sphingorhabdus_B. The sequence continues at coordinate 3,995 of CAKZNA010000127.1, forward strand.
GAAACAGTATTTTGCCCGCGCCGGTTCCGATGGCCGGAGGATCAATGAATAATTTGTCGAGAATTGCGTTTTCGCCTTCAGTTATAATCTGGGCTACACCGCACACCCCGCCGTTTGCATGCACCGCCGTCATGACATTGCCCAACTGCACGGCCTCTGCCGATACCGTCAATGCATCGCGGCAGGCTTCGATAAATTCTTCATCATATTCCCAATACGCTTTTGACCGCAGGCATAGGTCGCTGAGTTCAGTGCATTGGTCTGTTTCAGCCATGACAAGCTGCACAGGCAAACCTAAAGCTTCACCAGCATCTTGCCGGTATTGGCGCCGCTGAACAGGCCGATAAAGGCATCGGGTGCTTTTTCGAGGGTCTCCATCGCCGTCTCGCGGCCCTGTATCTGTCCGGCCTGAATCATCTTCGCCATATCCGCATTGAATTCGGGAACCTGCGCCGCAAAATCAGGATAGAGAAATCCTTCAATCTTGATCCGCAGGCCAATAATCATGGTTAGATATTGCATCGATTGCGGTTTTTGATCGTTATAGACATCGATCATACCGCAAATGGCAAAACGCGCGCGTTCGTTTGAACATGCGAGCGCCGCGTCGAAATGCTCACCGCCAACATTGTCGAAATAGACATCCACACCTGTCTTGCCGAGTTCATTCAGTGCGCCGCGCAGTTGCGGCAATACCGGACCTGCTTTGTAATCTATGCAAGCATCCGCGCCGATTTCTTTCACCCACGCGCATTTTTCCGCTCCGCCAGCAGAGCCAATGACGGTCATGCCCTTGGCTTTTGCAATCTGCGTGACCGTTGACCCGACGGCGCCAGCTGCGGCGCTTACGAAAACCACTTCACCTTCTTTTGCGTGAGCGACCTTTAGCAGCCCAAACCAAGCCGTTCCGCCGGGCATGCCGAGGATTGAAAGCCAATGTTGATCTGGCACGCCGAGTTCCGGCAATTTTACCGGCTGCATTCCGCCTTCCGGCGCTTTGCCATCGGCAACCACATTGTCCCGCCAGCCTTCCATATGCAACACTTTGCAACCGACCGGATATTCCGCATTGTTGCTTTCGGTGACTTCACCCACTGCGCCGCCGGTCATAGGTTCGCCAATACCAAATGGAGGCGCATAGCTTTTCACGTCATTCATCCGCCCGCGCATATAGGGATCAACCGAAAGCCAGCTGTTGCTGATACGGAACTCGCCATCGCCAATCGGCGCATCAGGACTTTCCAAAAGCTGAAAATTGTCAGCCACAGGTGTTCCTTCGGGGCGGCTTTTCAAAGCCCATGCGCGTGCCATTATCGTGTCTCCTGATTGCTATTATTCGTGGTTGGTTTCTGTTTGCGTTTATAGGCTGGTCTGCCGCCTACCCAGGTTTCCTCCACCTTAGTTTTCCGGATGGCCGAGGGGCTGGCGAGCAGCGGGTCGGTGTCGATCAATATGAAATCAGCCCGGTGACCGGGAGTGAGCGAACCTACTTTGGTTTCGGCAAATGCTGCATGAGCCGCGCCGGTTGTGAATCCGGCTAAGGCTTGGGGACGGGTTACGCGGTCTTGTGGACGCCAACCGCCAAAAGGCTGACCGTCTGCGTCTTCGCGGCTGATGGCGGTTGCAAGACCCGCGAATGGATCGGCGCTTTCGACAGGGACATCAGACCCGAAAGCCAGCTTCCCGCCTGCCTTCAAAATAGTGTTCCAGGCATAGGCACCTTCGAGCCGTTCTGGTCCCAACCGTGCTTCCGCCATTTTCCGGTCTGATGTTTGATGCACAGGCTGCATTGACGAAATAATCCCATGCTTGGCGAGCTTTGGAAGATCGACAGGATCGACGATCTGTGCGTGCTCTATCCGCCACCGGCGGTCACCGGGAAATGTACCTGACAGATCCTCCACCGCATTGATAATATCCGCATTTGCCGCATCGCCAATCGCGTGCACCGCTGTTTGAAAGCCATCCATCGATGCGCGCACCATCGTGTTGCGCAATTCGGCATAGCTTAAGAAGCGCAGGCCTTTTTGGGTTGGCGCGTCCGCATAGGGTTTTTTCAGCCAGGCACCCCGGCTACCCAATGCGCCATCGAGATAGATTTTAACGCCGCCAAGCCGCAGTTTGTCCTGATATAGCCAAGGTGTTGGTGCGGAGCCAGCAATTTGCTCCATCTGTTTGGTTCCGGCGGCATAGCCAAAGATACGAACATTGAGCCATCCATTGTCGCCGGCGCGGCGGTATGCCTGCCAGTCATCGATGCTAGTGCCCATATCGGCGATTGACGTTATACCTTGCGACAGGAGCTTCTCCTGCGCTTTTGCCAGCGCCACATCGCGGTCGCGGGCGCGGGGCGTGGGAACATGTTTCTGGATTAATTCTTCGGCTGCATCGACAAAAATGCCGCTAGGCTCGCCGGCCAAAATGATGATTTTGCCGCCAGCAGGGGGGGTGGTTTTTGAGGTCACGCCCGCAATGTCCATGGCACGCCAATTGGCCCAGCCCGCATGGCCATCAACGCGCCCCAACCATATCGGGCGGCCTTTCGCTGCGGCATTGATTGCATCTGTTTCCAGCTCGCCAGCATTGGGGAATCGTTTGAGCCCCCACTTTTCCTGATTCCACCCGCGCCCGATGATCCATTTGCGTTCGGGATATTTGGCCGCATAAGCGCGAATTGCTTCCTGCGCTTCTTCAAGGCTGTTTGTCGCAGACAGGTCGAGCGTCAGTTCCTGAAAGCCCATGCCCATCACATGCCCATGCGCATCGATCAGGCCGGGTAGCATTGTTAGCCCTTTGCCATCTGTGCGGAAATCCAGCCGTTTGGGCAGCTTGTCTTTCCTGCTTTTGATCAGTTTGCTGACTTTGCCTTCGCGGTCGATCAGCAATCCGGTAAAGCGGATGACATTGCCCTCTTCATCGAGCGTAATGCCATTCACATTTTCTACCAGCCCGTCCGCGAGCAATGGCGAGGCCGCCGTCAACGTCAAGGCAGCGGCGGCAATTGCATGTTTCATTTTCATCTCTTCGGAAGTCTCCTGACCAATGCGCTGGTGTCTTGCCTGCTACCGCCCATATGCTGAACGTCAGAGTAATATTGATCGACCATGGCTGCCAAGGGAATGCTCGCGCCATTTGCCCGCGCTTCATCGATTGCGAGGCCCAAATCTTTGCGCATCCAATCAACCGCAAAGCCGAAATCAAATTCGCCCTTTGCCATAGTTGACCAGCGATTATCCATTTGCCAGCTTTGTGCAGCGCCGCCCGATATCGCTTCAAAAACCTTGTCCAAATCAACCTCGGCGCATTCGGCAAAATGCAATGCTTCGGATAGCCCTTGCAGCACGCCTGCTATCGCCACTTGGTTGACCATCTTCGCGGTTTGTCCGGCGCCCGGCCCGCCGACATGAACTATCCGAGCGGCATAGGCCTGCATAATCGGTTCGGCGCTTTCGAACGCATCATCCTTTCCGCCGCACATGATTGACAGTTTGCCATTTTCTGCGCCCGCCTGACCGCCGGAGACAGGTGCATCCAATGTCATTATCCCGTGCGATTTTGCTTCAACGGCGAGCTGCCGCGCAATGCGGGCGGAAACGGTTGTATGGTCGATAAACAGCGTTCCCTTTTTCATCGCTGAAAACGCACCATCGCGGCCGAGGGCAATGCTCGCCAAATCATCATCGGTGCCGACGCAGCTTATCACGGCATCTGCATCACTTGCGGCCTCGGCCGGCGTTTCGGCCAGCTTGCCGCCATTATCCGCCACCCATTTTTCCGACTTTGCTTTTGAACGATTAAAAACGGTTAGATCATGCCCAGCGTCTTTCAGATGCCGGGCCATCGGGCCGCCCATTATCCCGATTCCGATAAAAGCTATTTTTGTCATAGTGTGGGCTTATCCTTTGTTTGCATGAATGGCCAGATAGGATAGGGGCCTATTTATGAGTGATTTGCTGACCCTAGACCATATCCGCGCTGCACATGACCGCATCAAAGACGCGATAGTTGCCACGCCGACCCTGCACAGCAAGACGCTGTCGGAACTGACCGGCGCGGAAATTTATCTGAAGTTTGAAAATCTGCAATTTACGGCGGCCTATAAGGAACGCGGCGCGCTCAATGCCTTACTCCTGCTGACCGAAGAGCAATGCGCGCGCGGTGTGATTGCGGCGTCGGCGGGCAACCATGCACAGGGGCTTAGCTATCACGGCACCCGCCTTGGCGTGCCCGTTACCATTGTGATGCCGGTTTCGACGCCAACGGTGAAAATCATGCAGACCGAAAGTGTGGGCGGCAAGGTGGTGCTGTTTGGTGAGACTTTCGACGATGCCTATGCTCATGCGCGCGAGCTGGAGGCGGAGCAGGGGTTAACCTTTGTTCACCCCTTTGATGATGCCAATGTGGCGGCGGGGCAAGGCACCGTTGCTTTGGAGATGCTGGAAGCACAGCCCGATCTGGATATGCTGGTCATTCCAATTGGCGGTGGCGGGCTGCTAACCGGAATGGGAACTGCGGCACGGGCTTTAAAGCCGGATATCGGGCTCGTCGGTGTTGAAGCTGAACTTTATCCGTCCATGTATGCAAAGCTGAATGGAAAAGAGATGGCCTGCGGCGGTGATACGCTTGCAGAGGGTATTGCGGTCAAGCAGCCGGGCGAGTTTACCTCGGCAGTTATTAAAGGGCTGGTCGATGAAATCCTTTTGGTCACTGAAGGCCAGTTGGAAAGCGCAGTCAGCTTGCTGCTGCAGATCGAGAAAACCGTTGTTGAAGGGGCTGGCGCTGCTGGATTGGCGGCGCTGCTGGCGCTGCCGGATAAGTTTAAGGGGCGCAAGATAGGTGTCGTTCTTTGCGGCGGAAACATCGATACGCGCTTGCTTGCCAATGTGTTGTTGCGTGATCTGGCGCGGTCCGGGCGTTTGGCGCGGTTAAGACTGACTTTGCAAGACCGCCCCGGCGCATTATTCAAAGTGATGCGGTTATTTGACCAGTTCAACGTCAACATAATAGAGATTTACCACCAACGCATATTTACAACATTGCCCGCTAAAGGATTGATTACAGATATAGAATGTGAAGCGCGCGATGCAGCGCAGCTTGATAGCTTGATCGCGGGGCTGGATGATGCGGGCTACAGCGTGGAGCGGGTTGAGCTAAACCGTTAATCCGCGCCAATGCGGCGGGCTGCAATAGTTTTACCCGCATTTCGTGGTAAACGCCCTTTTCATTAGATGCGTATCGCGCCATAACAATGGCTCGCTCTTTGGCAGACTCGAATTTAGGCAAACGGATAGACAATGACCGCACCCGTCAGGTTTCCGCGTTTCTTTGTTACAAACCCTTCGCCTTGCCCGTATTTACCGGGCAAAACAGAGCGTAAAGTATTCACTGAACTTAACGGCCCGCATGCGGCGGAGCTGAATGATGCGTTGAGCCGGATCGGATTTAGACGCAGCCAGAATGTTGCCTACCGTCCCAGTTGTATCGACTGCAAAGCATGTGTTTCTGTTCGCGTTGTCAGTGATGAATTTAAACCTAGCGCGACGCAGCGCAAGATTATCCGGCGTAACTCTGATCTGGAAGTCAGCGGCTGCAAGGCTTGGTCGACATCCGAGCAATATGACCTTTTGCGTCGCTACCTGTCGAAACGCCATCCCGATGGCGGCATGACAAATATGGACGAGATGGATTTTGCCGACATGGTGGAGCAATCTCCCGTCACTAGTCAGGTTATCGAATATCGCGAGCCTTCTATAGACGGCGCCCCCGGAAAATTGATCGGTGCCTGTTTGACCGACTATCAGGGCGACGGGCTATCAATGATCTACAGTTTTTATGACGCAGAGATTGGAAACCGTCCCGGTTTAGGCAATTTTATCATTCTGGATCATATCTTGCGCGCGCGTGAAGCAGGGCTGCCCTATGTCTATCTTGGCTATTGGGTGGATGGATCACCGCGCATGCAATATAAGACGCGGTATCGGCCGATCGAACGGCTTGGTCCTGATGGATGGGACCGTCTCCAAGACTCCTGAATAGCAATTTAAATTGCCGCAAAAAAAGCCCCGCCGAATGACGGGGATTTTTCTATTTTTCTGTGTTGCTTCGACTAGCAATTACAACCTGGTTTGCGCAGACGCTTGCCTTTGTGCTTATAGCGGCGCTTGCCGGGGCGCGTGACATAGACATCCTCATATACATATTCGGTTGTCGTTGTGGTTGTCTGTGTGCCCGGAGTTACCGTTACCGTGGTGGTTGCAGGCGGATAATAATAGCCGCCTGGTGCCCAGTAATACCCATTGCTCCAGCCATAGCCAGAAGGCTGTTGCTGTTGCTGCGGGTAATATTGCTGCTGTGGATAGCTTTGCGGATAACCCTGTGGGTAAGAAGGAGCGCGCGCAATTGGCTGCTGCGCCCGCGGTAGATATTTCTCACATTTTGACGTCGCTTTTTCGAGCGTAGCACCTGTAATCGCGCCTATGCCGCCGCCGATAAGCGAACCAGCAAGACGATTGCCGCGTCCGCCGATACGATTGCCGGCTACCGCGCCAATTATGGCACCAAGCGCGCCACCGCCAACGCCGCGGCCTTTCATGCAGCGTTCGTAGCGTTCATATCCCGCTGGCGCTTGATATTGCTGCGCAGGTGCGGGAGCTGGCCGGTAGGTTTGCGGCTGCGGCGCGGGATAGGTTGCTTGCGGCTGTTGTCCGCCCCATGCCGCTGCCTCATGATCCCAATTTTGCGGACGTTGCTGCGGCTGCGGCTGCGGATAAGGTGCGCCAGCGCTGCCGGTTCCCTGACGATAAACCGGATCACCAATAGATGTCCCGCGATAAGTGCCTTGATATACTTGGCCACGATCGTTTTTATAGGTGCCGTTCCATTCGCCGCGATAGACACGGTTTTCGGGGTCGATATATTTGCCCGTCCATGCACCGTCATAAACACCGCGTTCGGTTGTTCCTTCAGGTGTAGGCGCGCGATAAGTCTCTTCGCCCCAGCCATAGACGCCGCTTTCGGCCTGAATGCTTGGGCCAGGTTGCGGTTGTGCATGATGCGGAGCCGGAGTGTAAGCCGGTGCCTGAGGCTGGTTGTAATAACCATTCGGCGCATAACCAGCACCGCCGCGGCTCCAATCGATATTCTGACGATAGTCATACACCTGACCGCGGGTATCGCGAAGCACAGCATCATCATAATAACGTGACCAGTTATATCCGGTCTGCGGACGGCTCAGTCCAAAATTGCTATAGTTTGAAATGTAGAAGCTGGGCGCCGACCAGTATGTTGGAAGACTGAAGCCATAGAAAGGGCGACGATATCTGCCAACGAAGCTGCTATGTTTTCTGCCATGAATTCCCATGTGAGGACGTTTCCCGCGCATGTGCATTTTTTTGCCGCCCATACGTTTTCCGCCCATGCGAGGGCCGCGCATCTTACCGCGCATCATTTTTCCGCCCATACGGGGACCGCGCATCTTGCCGCCCATCATTTTTCCACCCATCATCTTGCCGGCTTTGGCGCCATCGGCAGCCAATTTAAGCTGGGCAGATGCAGCATTTGCGTCCGCCGTGGTGAATGAGTCGCTGGCCTGCGCCGATGTGCTGGCTGCAATAAGCGCGGTGGCTGCAATGCCTGTAAATACAAGGCTTTTCATGGTATTCGGCTCCCTATAGCATGTCACTCAATACGCTCCGCGCAGGTGCACGGAGCCATTTGGTTAACAAAGTCTTAACATTTTTTGGAGGCTCAAGCCAATTGCCAGAATGTAAAATGCCGCACAGAATCCGCCTCTGTCTCAAAATGAGGCAGTTTTATTTTCTCTGAATTACAGCCTGTTGGACAGCAATTCTGCCAGCGCTTCGACGCCAGCGGCATCTTCAGCATCAAATCGTGCGGGTTTCGGGCTATCCAGATCGATGACGGCAATAACCTGCCCATAGCTTTTTACCGGCACGACCAATTCCGATCTGCTGTCGGCATCGCAGGCAATATGACCGGGAAAGTCATGCACATCATCGATACGCTGTGTTTTACCGCTTTGGGCAGCCGTGCCGCAAACACCCTTGCCGGTTGGGATGCGAATGCAGGCTGCTTTTCCCTGAAAGGGGCCGAGCACCAGTTCCTCATCGACCATCCGGTAGAATCCCGCCCAGTTCAGGTCGGGAAGAAACTGCCACAGCAGCGACGCGATATTGGCCATATTGGCGATGCCGTCTGCTTCGCCATCAGTTAGCGCATCGGCGGCTTTTAACAGTTCGGCATAAAGTTCCGCTTTGGGTGTGCCGGGATCGATGTTGAAATTATACATGAACAGGGTCTTAGTCAGTCGAGGCTCGGCTTGCCACGATTTTTCTTAACCGATGACCGCGCCTTTTTATTATCCACCCGCCTGCGTTTTGCGGCGCGGCTGGGTTTGGTCTTTACGCGGCGTGCTTGCCGGATATGGGCCTTGTCGATTAGCTCGATCACTCGCTTGCGGGCGTCTTCCCGGTTAGCTTCGCGGCTGCGATGGCTCCGCGCAGTGACGATCAATTCGCCGGCCGCCGTCATCCTGCTTCCCGCCAGCTCCTTTAACTTCCGAAACGCGTAAGGTTGCAGGCCAAGCGCATATATATCCACCCGCAATTGGCATGCGGTGGCGACCTTATTCACATTCTGCCCGCCCGGTCCCGTGGAGGCGAGGAAGGTTTCTTCGACAAGGTCTTCGGGCAGGTGGAAGGGCATCGCCACTCCATAGCGGTCAATGCACACTTCAGTCGACATTCAATATGTCATTCGTCGAAAAACGAGCGAGTAAATTTGAAAATTGGCAAGAAGGAGCATACGGTCGCCCGCACAAAATGGGAGGGAAATCATGAGTGAAGAATTAAACGCAAAGCCGCCAATCTGGTTCTGGATTGTCAGCGGTTTGGCTTTCGTCTGGAATTTATTGGGTGTGGTTGCTTACTATACGCAGGTAACAATGAGCGACGAGGCATTGGCGAAACTGCCCGAAGCGGATCAGGCGGCTCTGGCATCGCTGCCATCATGGTATATGGGCGCATTTGCAATCGCCGTCTTCGGCGGTGCGCTTGGCTGTCTAGCACTGTTGCTCCGGAAGAAATGGGCGATGTTGTTGCTGGTCTTGTCGTTGGCAGCGGTGCTATTGCAGCAGCTGTATTTCTTCGTGCTAACCGATTTGGGAAGCAAGCAGCATGGCGGGGCTTTGGTGATGACCATCGCTATTCCGATCGTAGCATTGTTGCTGGTTTTATTTGCGCGCTCCTCGTCGGCAAAGGGCTATTTGCGCTAAAGCTTTTCGCTAATCGCTCGCTTTAATTCAGGCAGCACGTCTGCTTCGAACCAAGGATTCTTCTTCATCCATCCGGCGACCCGCCAGGATGGATGGGGCAGAGGGAAGATGTTTGTGCCATGGGCGCTGAAATTTTGGACACGGTGAGAGAGCGATTGTTTTTTGCTTTCGGGCAAGAACTCCACCTGAGCATAGCTGCCGACCAGCAACGTTAAACGGTCTTCAGGCAAATGCTCTAAGATGCGCTCATGCCACAATGGCGCGCATTCCTTGCGTGGCGGTAGGTCGCCGCTTTTGCCCTTGCCCTTGCCGGGATAGCAAAACCCCATCGGCATCAGCGCGACTTTATCTGCATTGTAGAAATCGTCCGGCTTGATACCCGTCCATTCACGCAGACGCTCCCCACTCGGATCATCCCAAGGCACGCCGGTCGCATGCACCTTGCTGCCCGGTGCTTGACCGATGATAAGGATGCGCGCGCTGCCGCTAAATTGTACAACGGGGCGGGGTCCAGCGCCGAGATGCTTCGCGCAATGGGTGCAGGCGGCGATTTGGCTGCGTAATGTCTCAATTGTTTCAGACAACGACCGTTTCCAACATCCGCAATGTGCCCGCATCTGCATCAATCTCCGCCTGCACGCCCACAGGTATGCAATATTGATTGCGGATATGGCCGAAATTTGCGCCGCTAAATGCGGGGATGCCAAGCGGCGCTATATGCTGCTGCAATATGGTCGAAAGCTTGAAACCGCTTTCGCTGCCACGTGCCTTGCAACTGGTGCATTGGCCGAAAACGAAACCCGACAGTTTTTTGAGGAGGCCAGCTTGCCCCATTTGTGTGAGCATTCGGTCGATCCGGTATTCGGCCTCGTCAACATCTTCGAGGAAAAGGATCGCTCCTTCAAAATCCGGAAGCCACTGCGTGCCGACCAGCGCGTTGAGTACGGTCAGGTTCCCGCCGAGCAATCGCCCGCGTGCCTTGCCGACGCCGATCGTCAGGTTTGGCCATGGAGGTATTATGGCGGTGTCGTCCGGACTATCGCTGGCGGAGTTGTCGCTCGCGGGTTTGGGCGGTTCGCCAAATGTCGGGCGCTCCCCATCGAAGGCCAAAGCCTGAAAACTGCCTTCCGAATTCTCCCACCAGCTACTTGTCGCATTTGGCCCGTGGATGGTGGCGAAGCCAGCTTTGGCCGCAATCGCCATATGCAGTGCCGTTATGTCGCTATAGCCAATGAGCAATTTCGGATTGGCGCGCACTATGTTCCAATCAATATAAGGCAACATGCGCGCACAGCCCCATCCACCACGCAGCGCGAATATGGCTTTCACTTGCTTGTCTGCGAACATAGCAGTCACATCGGCGGCGCGGCTTCGGTCGCTTCCGGCGAGATAGCCGAATTGGTCTTCCAGATGCTTACCCCGTTTCGGGATCAAACCCAGATTGCGGATGGCGGTTTCGGCGCGCTCAATTTCAGCGGTGCCACTGGACGGTGTGGCGGGCGCGATCAACCCTACCGCATCACCTTTCCGCAATCGGGATGGTTTTCGCAAAGGCGATTTGGCAAAAGCCGGCGGCGCGATCAAATGCGATGCAGCAACCATGGAGGCCATTCCGGCGATTATTTGCCTTCTTGTTGCTGTCATCGAAAAGCCTTTCCGCGTGCCGTTTGCATCCATCATTAACTCCAAATTTCACGAAAATACCCGCATTTTTTGCGCGAATGTGTTTCGCTAGGTAAAAAATGCGACAAAATGCAAAAGAAATTTTTGCGGAGTCCGTGACTCTGTAACCCGCAGAATTGAGTCGTTTCGGTAAATTTATGTTGCAAACGACTCGTGGATCTCTGCGGGTTAACTCGAAATTAACCTTTTCAGTTCATCTCCCTTATGGTTAATAAATGCCGAAGCGCGTCGTTACCTTTTAGAAAGACGTGTTTCGGGGGACTTAATTTTTTTAAGAGGGGTTACCTTCATGCGGGTACTATTGATTGAAGACGAACCGACAACAGCGAAAGCCATCGAAATGATGCTCGCGACTGAAGGCTTCAATGTTTACACAACCGATCTTGGCGAAGAAGGCCTCGATCTGGGTAAGCTATATGATTACGACATTATCTGTCTCGATCTGAACTTGCCTGACATGCATGGTTATGATGTGCTGAAAAAATTGCGCGTCGCCAAGGTGCAAACTCCCGTTCTTATTCTTTCCGGCATTAGCGAGATGGACAGCAAAGTGCGTTCATTTGGTTTCGGTGCCGATGATTATGTGACCAAGCCTTTCCACCGTGAAGAGCTGGTTGCCCGCATTCACGCCGTTGTGCGCCGTTCAAAAGGCCATTCACAGTCGGTTATCCGCACTGGCAAGCTGGCCGTGAACCTTGATGCCAAAACTGTTGAAGTTGACGGCAGCCGCGTTCATCTAACCGGCAAGGAATATGCGATGCTTGAACTGCTTTCACTGCGCAAGGGCACGACGCTGACCAAGGAAATGTTCCTGAACCATCTATATGGCGGCATGGACGAGCCTGAGCTTAAGATCATCGACGTCTTCATCTGCAAGCTGCGTAAGAAACTCGCGCTGGCATGTGGCGGCGAAAATTATATCGAAACCGTGTGGGGACGTGGCTACGTTCTGCGCGATGTAGAAGCCGAAGAAGCGCAAGTCGCCTAAACCACTACAAACGAAATTTGCGAATACACCCGCGAAAATACGGGGAAGGGAGCGGAACCTTAGGGGTTCGCTCCCTTTTCTTTTTTAGCTACCGGTTTCGTTGGGGCAGGCCCGCAAATGTGACTATGCTCTGATTGCCCTGCTCATCAAGCGCAGCCACACCAACAAAATGGTCATCCACGATAACGCCTTCCAGTGTATGGGTTTTAGCGCCGCCGTCTTTCACATCGACATGTTGCTGCCAGTCGCGATTGTCGGACCGGCGGTAAAATATCCGGTATCCGGCGGCACCCTTTACCGGTTTCCAGTTCACGATAGTATTTGAAGACACGGCTCCGCCAAGCGACACTTCGGTGGGCGCTGTCGGTGCATTGGCCAGTTGCGAGGCGACGGCAATATTCAGTTTGGTCACGCGCTGAAGATAATTGAAATCCATCTGGTCTACCGTGTCACCATAGGCCAACCCTTCATGCGTGCGCAGGTCCTGATGCTGATGACGGTAATTTTCCACGCCAACGGTGAAACGCACAGCCGGGTAGCCAAGCTCCAGCGCCGGCAAATGATCTCCGCCGCGCCGGAAGCGGTCGGGCCGCCGCGCGCCAAATACTTCTAACTTTAGCGACCTGTCGGTCTTTCCAACCATTTTGGCATAGCGCATCAAGGCACGGCTTGGCCCGTCATCTTCGCCGCCGCTGCCGCGTCTTTGCATTTGCTCGGTCAAGCTTTCCGACGAACGGATGCCCTCGCTAAACACGCGGACCCGGTTTTTGACAACGCGCCCGTCTGTTCCGATGCTGCCCCCGACGATATCGTTATTCAGCATCGCCGTTACATTCCAGCCGCGCGCCTTTGCCGTATCGGCGAGCAGCTTTCCGCCCCAGAGTCCCTGTTCCTCGCCGGAGAGAAGCGCATAGACAATTGTTGCGTCAAATTTCTGCTTCGACATTACCTTCGCTGCTTCCATCGTGAGCGCTGTTCCCGACGCATCATCATTGGCGCCCGGTGCATCATCAGTGAAATTCATCGGATCGGTCACGCGGCTATCGATATGGCCAGCGATAATGATAACATGGTCCCAGCCAAGGCGGCCTTTCTGGATGGCAAGCACATCGACGACATTGACGCCATTTGGTGCGCGAGGTCCCGAAACTTTGCGTTCGATCATTTCGATATCCAGACAGCCGCCGCATGCTTTCGATGTCGCTTCAAAGTCGCTCGCAGCCCATTTTCGTGCTGCGCCAATGCCGCGTGTCGGGTGATCGGGCGAAGACAGGGTATGGCGAGTTCCAAAGCTGACTAGCTTTTCGACCTTCTTTTTCAAGGATTCTGCCGCGGCCTCTTCGGCGGCGGCGGGCGTAGCGAAAGCAAGCATCATGCAGCTTGCGAGCAGGGCTGTTTTCTTCATGGAAGAAAGAACTAACGTGTCAGGTTTGCAAATACCAGCGTTCTCCGCCTTCCAATGCAAGCGCGGTGAGTTTGCCGCTATCATATGCGCCGGTATCAATGCCAATGCGGCATCGTTTCTCTTTCACATCTTTGTAGATGGTGTGGCCATACACGACTACTTTTTCAAAATCGTCCCGGTGATCGAGAAACTCTTCTCTTATCCAACGTAGATCACTTGGTTCTTGTTGCGGCAACGCGACGTCGGGCCGGATACCAGCATGGACAAACAGATAATCACCAATGATAATCTGATCTTCAAAGCTATCGACAAATTCCAAATGCTCTTCAGGGACAAGGTCAGGCAAGCGCTCGCTTAGCTCTTCAAGATCGAGCTCGCGATATTCTTTCTTTGATATCGGGTAGCTCAGAATCGTTTCTTCACCGCCGATCCGGATGAAAAAGCGCGTCACTTTTTTGTTATTCTCGCGGCAGGCCTTCAAAAATACTTCTTCATGGTTGCCCTTCAGAAAGCGGACATTATGTCCGCGCTTCTTTTTCAGTTTTATCGCTTTTTCAACTACCCCGGCGCTATCAGGCCCCCTATCAATCAGGTCACCAAGGAAGATGATATGCGTGCTCGCGGGCCCGCGAACGGCGCTATCTTCGTCGATTTGGGCTATCAGCTTTTTAAGCAGATCCTTCCGTCCGTGAATGTCGCCGATCGCATATACGCGCATTCCGTCCGGCACCCGCGCTACATCAAGCGGGGTTTGTTTTTTCTTTCTGCGAGAGAGTAAGCCGAGAACCATTAATATATTTTTCCTATGCCGATTCGAGCAGCATCGCAAGCTAGCTTGTTATGATGACGGTATATCGCATTGCGACAAAATTGGACAAGTATTGTGATTTATATATGTTCCTACAAATCGCGAGTCCCGTTGGGCAGCGATATCCAAAAAAGGAGAGAAATGTGAACAACAGTCATTTGTCCGCCCTCAAACAGAAACATATCGATCTGGAAAGCAGATTGGAACAAGAGGAAAACCGGCCAATGCCTGATGAAACACTGCTCCACGCGCTCAAGAAACAGAAGCTTGCATTGAAGGACGAGATGTCCCGTGAGGCTGAACCGGCCTGACGGCAAGGAATTCGCCAAAAAAATTGAGGTAAATCGACTGCTTGCCCCTCGCGGCATGTGATTTCATCTGCTAGAGCCGCGTCATGGAAAGCGCAGCCAAATCGGCAAGAGAAATTTTAACGGGCCTTCACGATGTGATGGCGTCGAAGGTTGACGCGCAGGCAAAGCTTGATCGCGTTGTCGAAGTTATTGGCGACGCGCTGACCAGTGAAGTTTGCTCAATCTATCTTTTGCGCGATGGCGCATTGGAATTATGTGCGACGCTTGGTTTGAAAGAAACAGCGGTGCATGTGACCCGGCTTGGCAGCGGCGAAGGATTGATCGGGACTATCGCCCAGAATGTCGAGACGTTGAATCTGGATGAGGCGGCTTCGCATCCCGCATTTCTGTATAAGCCTGAAACAGGTGAAGAAAGCTTCCACAGTTTTGCCGGCGTACCAATTGTAAGGTCGGAAAACGCGGTTGGCGTTGTCAGCGTGCAACATGTCGAGCCGCGCCGGTATGACGAGGTGGAAATAGAAGCGCTGCAAACCGTTGCAATGGTATTGTCAGAACTGATTGCCAATGCTGGGATGATCGATGATCTTTCGCTGGGTTCTACATTTGATGATACGACCGCTTTGTTGAGCGGGCAGCCTTTGGTAGGCGGCCTCGCCGCTGGTGCTGCTATCTTCCATCAGCCTAATGTGCGCGTTGAGCATGTTGTCGCCGAAGATACCGAAGCAGAACGTCAAAGGGTCTATTCGGCTTTTGCAAAAATGCGAGAGCAGATAGACGACATGACCAAACAGGCCGATTTCGGCGCGGGCAGCGAACATGAAGAAATTCTCGAGACCTATAAAATGTTTGCCTATGACGAGGGTTGGTCGCGGCGGATAAACGAGGCGATAGATAGCGGCTTGACGGCAGAAGCCGCAATTGAACGCGTCCAGCAACGTACCCGTATGCGTATGCGGCAAATTGATGATCCGCTGCTTGCCGACCGTATGCATGATCTTGAAGATCTCTCTAATCGCTTGATGCGTATTGTCGCCGGGAAAATCGGCACTGCAGCCAAGTTGGGGCTAACCGAAGATTCAATTTTGATCGCGCGCAATTTGGGGCCTGCTGAATTATTGGAATATGACAAAAGACGGCTGCGCGGGGTCATATTGGAAGAGGGATCTTTAACTGCCCATGTTACGATTGTTGCGCGCGCCATGGGTATTCCTGTGCTGGGCCGTGTTGCCGACGTCAGGCATAAGGTTCGCGACGGTGACATGCTGCTGCTCAATGTCGAGCAAAAGAGCATTATTGCCCGCCCGCAGCAAAGCGCTCTTGATGTTTTCCAGGCGGAGCTAGCGGACCGTCAGAAGAAAAAAGCGCGCTATGCCGAATTGCGCGATGTGCCAGCCGAGACAACAGATGGCACGCGCATCGCCCTGATGATCAACGCTGGCCTGCGAGATGATGTGACGGCATTGTCGTTGGCGGGTGCAGACGGTGTCGGGCTTTTCCGCACCGAGTTTCAGTTCCTGATATCGGCCACTTTACCGCAGCGCGAACGTCAGCAGCGTTTCTATCGCGAAGTGATGGATGCTGCTGGTGAAAAGCCGGTAATATTCCGTACCGTTGATGTCGGCGGGGACAAAGCGTTGCCTTATCTGAAAATTGCATCGGCAAAGGAGGAAAATCCTGCGCTGGGTTGGCGCGCGTTGCGGCTTGCACTCGATCAGGAAGGTTTGATGAAAGCGCAGGCGCGCGGGCTTTTGGAAGCTGCGGCGGGGCGCACCTTGCATGTCATGTTTCCGATGGTATCGGAGCCGTGGGAATTTGATCAGGCAAAGGCTATCTTTGATGCTCAAATTGCATATCTGAAAGGGCGCAAACGGCAGTTGCCCACACATATTCGTTACGGCGTTATGCTAGAAGTACCTGCGCTTGCGGAGACGCTTGATCTAATCTTGCCAAAAATCGACTTCATCTCGATCGGCACCAACGACCTTACTCAGTTTCTTTTCGCCGCCGACCGAGCAGACCCGAGATTAGCTGAACGATATGACTGGTTTAGCCCGGCGATTTTTCGGTTTATCAGGCGAGTGCTTAAAACATGCGAAGGCCATGATGTAGACATCACCGTTTGCGGTGAAATGGGGGGCAGGCCGCTCGAGGCACTGGCGCTTATTGGTATAGGTATTCGGCGTTTGTCTATTACGCCGGCTGCCATCGGTTCGATCAAGGCAATGATCCGCACAGCCGATCAGGGAGAGCTTACCAAAAAAATGGATGAGCTGCTTGCCAATCCGTCAGAGAATATGCGGCAAACCTTTCGTGATTGGGTGGAAGCAAAGGGAATTGAGACGGGCTGATGTAAATGCTCCGCTATGCGGGGCTTTTGTCATTGACTTTACTTCGGCGACATCCATTGTGGCGTCGAAGCCCGTCAGAGGCTTGGGAGATGGGTCGTGTCCGAAGAAATTGATGAAAATGCGGAAGGTGCTGTTGGGGCTCAGACGCCGGAAAATGAAGAATTCGAGTTTCATAAGGTTGGGGAGAAGCTCGCCGCCGAACGAAAGTCGCAAGGCCTTGATCTAACAACGATTGCCGAGCGAACCCGTGTGCCCATTCGGCATCTGGAGGGAATCGAAAAATCCGATTTTGCCACGCTGCCGGGTTCAACTTATACATTGGGCTTCGCGCGCAGCTACGCGCGAACGCTTGGCTTGGATGCTGCGGCCATTGGCGCAGAATTGCGTAGTGAATTGAATGAAAGCGGTCATAGCGGGCATCAAGCCCCGTCACAAAGCTATGAACCAACCGATCCCGCGCGGATACCATCAAAGGCGCTTGCATGGACGGCGGCCGGCATTGCTGCGGTTTTGCTGATTGCCTATCTTGTATGGCGGAGCAGCATTTTTGACGGCGGCGACGAAGCGGGTGATCTGGTGGCTGAAGAGGCTGCCGAAACTGGTGATACAGGAAGCGCGGCGGCCAGTGATGCGGTAGCGGCAGACCCGGCTGGTGCAGTGATACTGACCGCCAACGATACGGTTTGGGTGCGGATATATGATGCGGAAAATAAGCGCCTGTATGAAAAGGAAATGCAAAAGGGCGATAGCTTCACGGTTCCTGCAGATGCGAACAACCCGATGATTAACACCGGGCGGGCGCAGGCAATTGATGTGACTATCGGGGGCCAGAAAGTGGAAGCGCTGGGGGCTGCCGATATTCCCATTTTGGATGTTGGTGTAAGCGCAGCCGCACTGGTCGCGCGAGGAACGGAAGAAGCGTCATCTGATGCAGATTTAGCAACTTCTGAACAATAAAACCGCCTTTTATTAAAGGCTTAAGTCATTTTTCCCGCGAGACTCTTTATTGAGCGACTCGGGCAAGTTATAGGTCGTTTAAATAAGCGATTTCGGGGAGATCAACGATGAAGCTACGACATATCATGCTGGTGACGGCTATCGTCTTTTCGCCTGCCGCAGCCTTCGCGCAAGACAGCGCAAATATCGAGGGCCGGGTAAAGAAGCTTGAAAAAGAAGTTCGCGCTGTTCAGCGCGTGGTATTCCCGGGCGGCGCTGGCAAATATTTCGAGCCCGAGATTAAACCTGAAGGAACATCGAAACAGAGCGGGGGTACCAATTCAAACGCCGCGGCCGCTGGCCTCAATTCCCGAATTGATTCTTTGGAAGCGCAGCTTGCTGAATTGACGGGGCAAGTGGAGCAGCAAGGTAATAAGCTACGCACAATGGAAACCCGGTTGAAGGCGTTGGAGGCCGGTATCAAGACGGCTGATGTCGCACCTGCCACAACCACTGCAACGACAAAACCAGCAGCTACATCGACAATGAGCGCGCGAGCGAAGGAAGTCGCGGCGGTTGAAAAACCAAGCACGGGCGATGCCTTTGAAGATAATTATAATTACGGTTATCGTCTCTGGGCGGCCAAATTCTATCCTGAAGCGCAAACGCAATTGCAGGCAACCGTGGACAATTTTCCGAAACACGGGCGCGTTAGTTTTGCCCGCAATCTTTTGGGGCGTTCATGGTTGGATGACGGCAAACCAAATTCGGCGATAAAAATATTCTATGCGAATTATAAGGACATTCCGGCTGGCGGCAGAGCGCCGGAAAGCCTTTATTTTCTGGGCGTAGCGCTTACGCAGGTGAAGCAGGCACAGGATGCTTGTAAAACTTTCGCACAGTTGGAAGCCGCGTTTCCCGGCGAAACTTCCGGGCGTCTCGCTGGACGGCTGGAACGCGGCCGTGCCCGCGCCAAATGTAGCTAGGTGAAAACTGTCTCTGATTTGGTGACGCCATTTTCGGAGGCTTTAGGCAGGCTCACCAATGACGAAACCGGGCGTATCTGTCTGGCTGTTTCCGGAGGCGCGGATAGTTTGGCTTTGCTGCTGCTCGCCCATCAAGTTGCGCCAGAGCGTATCGTTGCAGCAACGGTGGATCATGGATTGCGTGACGAAGCGGCGGGTGAGGCGCTATTCGTGGCATCGCTTTGCAAGCGGCTGAACGTTCAACATGCAATCTTGGAACCGGATGCGCCGATTACCGGTAACCTGCAATCATCCGCGCGTGCGGCGCGATACGCGCTGCTTGAAAAATTCGCCGATAAACAGGACTGCAGCTGGATCGCCACCGCGCATCATGAGGATGATCAGGTGGAAACATTCCTGATGCGTCTGGCGCGCGGCAGCGGTGTGGATGGGCTGGCAGCGATCCGCGCGGTCAATGGCAGAATAATCAGGCCATTGCTTGAGTATTCCAAACAGCAGCTCGAGCATATTTGCGCAAGCGCTGGCATCACGCCCATTAGCGACCCGAGCAACGATGATGAAAGTTTTGATCGCGTACGGATGCGCAGATGGCTCGCAAACTCAAAGCTACCTTTTGCGGGCGACGCTTTAGGCAAGAGCGCATCTGCACTTGCCGATGCATCGCATGCGCTCGGTTGGGTAACGGAACAATTGGCCGCCGACCGTATCGAAAAACACGATGATATGCTGGTCTTCACTGCGTCAGATTTACCGCTCGAATTGCAACGCAGATTATTGCTTCATGCGCTTGCCATTATGCAACCCGCTATTGTTCCGCGCGGCGAGACGTTGGGGCAGGCGATTGCCAAAGTCAGCGGCGGAGGAAAAGCGATGGTTGGCGAATGCCTGATCACCGGCGGCCAAAGCTGGAAAATCGAAAAATCACCCCCGCGGCGGACGACGTAGCGTCTTTGCATTCCGAAAAAACTACTCCTATCGTAGTGCTGGGGGATCGTTGCGTTGAGGGAAATTTAGTTTGGCGACACCGGGTGGAAAAGTAAGACTGCCGACCAAGCTGGCCTATGGTTTTGGGTCGTCGGCTTACGGTATCAAGGATGGCGGCTTCGCCTATTTCCTATTGCTATTTTACGGCACGGTTGTCGGGCTCGATCCGGGTCTGGTTGGCCTCGCCATTTTTCTTGCTTTGGTGTGCGATGCGATAAGCGATCCGCTTGTCGGTTACTGGTCGGATAATTTCCATTCCAAATGGGGACGCAGGCATCCGTTTATGTATGCCGCCGCGTTGCCAGTGGCGCTAAGTTATTTCATGCTTTGGAATCCACCGGATTGGGGACAGGCTGGGCTATTCTGGTATGTGCTTATTTTGGCGATTGTGATCCGGACGCTGATAACGTTTTATGAAACGCCCAGCTCCGCGCTGCTGCCCGAATTGACGCAAAATTATGAAGAACGCACTTCTGTACAAACCTTCCGGACATTCTTTGGCTGGTTTGGCGGAAATGCACTTTCGGTGTTGATGTGGGGCGCGTTGCTTGTTGCCACGGCAGAATATCCGGTCGGTATCCTCAACCGGGATGGGTATGCCAATTACGGCATTATCGCGTCAGTGCTTATGTTTGTAGCGATCATGACATCTGCGCTCGGAACGCATGGAGATATCAAACATCTGCGTGCGCCGCCACCAAAGTCGAAAATGAGCTTCGGCAAGATATTTGGCGAGATGTTTGAAACATTGCGGGACAAGTCGTTCCTTTCTCTGTTTATTTCAGTCCTGTTCGGGAATGTGGCAACGGGTTTTTCCGGCGGACTTGCCTTTCTGATGCTGACCTTTTTCTGGGGCTTTTCGCCGCCGCAGATATTCCTTTGGTCGGTCTTGGTGTTCATTTCCGCCTTTATTGCTCTGGCAATCGCGCCTCTGCTGGTAAAACGCTTTGGCAAGAAACCTAGCGTGATAGGTCTTGGCACCATAGCCTTCACCTTGGCGCCTATGCCTGTGCTTCTAAGGCTCTTGGATATGCTTCCCGCCAATGGTGACCCTATGCTTTTCCCAATCGTTGCGAGCTTTAATACCATCGATCTTGGTCTTATCATCGCATATCAGGCCGTCGCCTATTCGATGATTGGTGATCTTGTCGAAGAAAGCGAATTGCGTACAGGTAGGCGGTCCGAAGGAGTGTTCTATGCCGCGATTACCTTTACCCGCAAATGTTCACAGGGCCTTGGCGCTGCCTTGGCAGGCGGTACTTTGTACCTGATCGCCTTTCCGCAGGGCGAGGCGGCGGCCAATGCATCTGATGAGAAGCTTTGGCAGCTAGGCGCGACCTATGCGCCTATGCTTTGGTTCCTTTGGGCGTCGATGCTTTTGGCGATATCTTTCTACCGGATAGATAAAACAGCGCATCAGGCTAATCTCGATGCTTTGGCAGAAGGAAAAACGGCGGCCTAACAGCGCCGATTCCGCGTCAATTTCGGCTGAGAATGCCCGGTACCCAAAAATTTGTGCTATATATTGCCATTCCGCCAATCGCGCCTACATAGGGTAGGCAAAGCGCAGGCATGGTTCTGCGCATATATAAGCAAGGCAATATGATGGATAACGACGAACAAGATCCGCAGGGAAATCCCCTGATGCGCAATTTGATGATTTGGGCGGGCGTTATTGTCGCGCTGCTTTTGATGGCATCCATCTTCAGCGGCGGAAATGCTGAGGCTGGAAGCGGTATTAGCTATTCGAAATTCCGTCAGGATGTGGCCGCTGGCAAAGTTGAATCTGTCTCGATTGCGCCTGATAAAATTACCGGCAAAACCAAAGAGGGTGAAATTTTCAATACGGTACCGGTTGGCAATGATCCTGAACTAACCAAGATTCTCGATCAAGCTGGCGTTGAATATGCAGGCAAGAAGGCCGAGCAAACCAGCTTGTTGATGGTGCTCCTTATTCAAGCTCTACCATTCTTGCTTATCATCGGTGTTGCCTTCTTCGTGCTCAAACAAATGCAGAAGGGCGGCGGCGCTGGCGGCGCAATGGGTTTTGGCAAATCCAAGGCAAAGATGCTGACCGAAAAGCATGGCAAAGTGACTTTCGAAGATGTGGCCGGTATAGATGAGGCCCGCGAAGAATTGCAGGAAATCGTCGAATTCCTGAAAGACCCGCAGAAATTCTCCCGCCTTGGCGGCAAAATTCCTAAAGGCGCATTGCTTGTGGGCTCGCCTGGTACCGGTAAAACGCTTCTTGCGCGCGCAATTGCGGGCGAAGCAGGCGTGCCATTCTTCACCATTTCCGGTTCTGATTTTGTTGAGATGTTTGTTGGTGTCGGCGCAAGCCGCGTCCGCGACATGTTTGAACAGGCCAAGAAAAATTCACCCTGCATTGTGTTCATCGATGAGATTGATGCCGTTGGCCGCAGCCGCGGCGCGGGCCTGGGCAATCAGAATGATGAACGCGAGCAGACATTGAACCAGCTATTGGTTGAGATGGATGGCTTTGAAGCGAATGAGGGCGTTATCATCATCGCGGCGACAAACCGCCCTGATGTACTCGATCCCGCATTGCTTCGTCCGGGCCGTTTTGATCGTCAGGTTGTCGTTCCTCATCCCGATATTGAAGGCCGCGTTAAAATCCTTGAAGTGCATATGAAGAAGGTTCCGTTGGCACCTGATGTAGATGCACGGGTGATTGCACGCGGAACGCCGGGCTTTTCCGGCGCTGATCTGGCCAACCTCGTCAATGAAGCTGCCTTGCTGGCGGCACGGCGCGGAAAGCGGCTGGTGGCGATGCAGGAATTTGAAGATGCCAAAGACAAGGTGATGATGGGCACCGAGCGTAAGTCGATGGTCATGACCGAAGATGAAAAGAAAATGACCGCCTATCACGAGGCTGGCCATGCTGGCGTTGCGCTGCATGAGGAAGCATCTGACCCGATCCATAAGGCGACTATTATTCCGCGCGGCCGCGCGCTGGGCATGGTCATGCGTCTGCCAGAAAGGGACAGCTACAGCTATCACCGTGATAAAATGCACGCGAACCTGTCGGTATCGATGGGCGGCCGTGTCGCCGAGGAATTGATTTTCGGCTATGACAAAGTATCATCCGGCGCTTCGAGCGATATCCAATATGCCACTTCGTTGGCGCGCGACATGGTGACTCAATGGGGCATGTCCGATGCGATGGGGCCGCTGCAATATGAAGAAAAGCAGGAAGGCTATCTCGGCTATGGCGGGACGCAACGCGCCGCTATGTCAGATGAAACGGCGAAGAAGATCGATTCTGAAATTCGCAAGCTAGTTGAAGGCGCGCATAAGCGGGCGACAAAATTGCTGAAAAAACATGACAAGCAGCTTCACTTGCTGGCCAACGCAATGTTGGAATTCGAAACCCTGTCGGGTGACGAGATCAAAGAGCTGATGGATACGGGCAAATTTGAACGCGAGGATGGCAAGACCATCAAGCCGTCGAGCCTGCCACCCGCCGGAACCATGATACCGAAAGCCGGCCGCGGCAAGAAGGGTGGCGGCGTGGGCGGAGCATCTCCGCAGGGCGCCTAGAGCCAGAAAATACCGACAGTCTATTGAATTCACTGCGCATTCATGCAAGTTCAGCTTAAGCGGAACGAAAGTTTTAGGCAGTTGGGAGCATAACACTTGCGTATTTCGGTAATATTGGTGGCAACGGGACTATTGATCACGAGCAGTGCAGCTATGGCTGCCATGAATGCGGATGTCTTTTACTACAAGGCTGCCGCGCTAGAGAAGCAAGGGATGGCCGCTGCTTTATCCAAAGATCTCAAACCGGTTATGAACGAGATGAAAGCGGCCGGAAGGGCGCTAAAAGCCGAGAATGAAGCGGCGAAGAAGAGGGGTAAACCACTTTTTTGCCCGCCCAAAAAGAGCAGCATGAACAGCAAGCAGGCGCTGGCCGCGCTTCGGGCGCTGGGCTCTGCTAAGCGCAAATCAATGAATGTGAAGCAAGCGTTCCGCGCGATAATGATTAAGAAATATCCCTGTCGTTGAAAAACTGCTGCGTTGACAGTCTGTTTCCTAGATAGCATCGCATGACCATGCGAGAAGCAAGCTAATGCCAATTTACTGCGATGAAAGCGGCGGTGTGTCGCGCGGGGTTATGACACTGGCCGCGCTGTTCATAGACGAAGATGCGGCAGAAGCCGTGCTCTCGCGCTTCCGCGACGTTACCGGACTGCGCGGTGAGCTAAAGGGTAGCCGTATCGATTTGGCGGAACGTGCTCTGGTTGTTGAATTGCTGGAAAAGACAGATGCCACAGCAACCGTGTCAATCGCGCTTTCGGCAACAGAGTCCAAAAAGGGCATGGACCGCGGTAGCCATGACATAAATGTTTACGCAGCGTTGATGGATGATGCGGTTAGCGCGCTTTTGCCTTCCACAGGGGGCTGTTCTAGCGTTGTCATGGATGATGGGCGATACGGCGAAAAAGTGCTCGAATATGTCCGGCGGGAAATTGCCGCGATTGCTGGTCCTTGGAATACAAGCCAGTTGGTCGAGAGTGACAAGCTTGCCGGATTGCAACTGGCCGATGTGCTCGCCAACAGTTTTTACAACCGCGCACGCGTATCGGGCAAGCAATCACGCGTTGCCGCTATTGTACAGCCAATGCTGGATGCGGGGCGCATAGAGATGCGCATATTGGACGGTGCGGAGGTTGAACCGCTACCCAAAAGTGTCAGAGCTAAGAAAGAGGACTGAAGTCCTATTAGTCGCGGGCAACGCCTGCGCTACGTGTAGGTGCAGCAGCGGTCAAACGAAGCGCTTCGGCAGATCGGCTCAAAGAACCGATTTCATCCGCTTCTTCATCATCATCCACTTGAACTTTCTGAAGTGACTGGACGAGGCCTTCTTTCAAATGCTTCGGTTTGATGGTTTCTTCGGCGATTTCGCGAAGAGCAACCACAGGATTCTTATCGCGATCACGTTCGATTGTCAGCTCGCCACCGCCGGAAATCTCGCGTGCGCGCTCTGCAGCGAGCAATACGAGGTCAAAACGGTTGGTAACCTTATCAATACAATCTTCAACGGTAACGCGTGCCATGCTGGCTCCTGAAAACTTGGAATCATTTGGGAAGTCGAGCGCAAATAGGGTGCGCGCCGATTTTTGTCAATGGATGAGCGATTGCACATATCGTCGGTCCGGCTTATCCTTTTG
The DNA here is from genome assembly GCA_937129355.1 of uncultured Sphingomonadales bacterium. GTDB lineage: Bacteria > Pseudomonadota > Alphaproteobacteria > Sphingomonadales > Sphingomonadaceae > Sphingorhabdus_B. Next base: position 28,928 of record CAKZNA010000127.1, read on the forward strand.
AACATGGAAGCAAAAACCGAATTCACGGTCGACGGCCATCTGTTGCGGCTGGTCCATCAACCGAAGGAACGGCTTTCCGCGCTGCTTTCGCTTATAAATGAAGCGCAAAGCTCGATACAGTTGGTGATCTATATCTATCAAGCCGACCAAACCGGGCTGGAAGTGCTCGATGCGCTAGCTGCGGCGGCAAAGCGCGGCGTTAATGTCCGGCTGTTGATCGATAGTTTTGGATCTTCAGAAATGCGGGACAGTTTCTTTGCTCCGCTGGCGGAGGCAGGCGGTACATATCGGTGGTTTAGCTCAAAATGGAATGTTGGATATTTTGTCCGCAACCATCAAAAAATGGTGGTCGTTGATGGCGAAAAGGCCCTTATCGGCGGTTTCAATATCGCCGATGATTATTTCGGGCGGGCGGGCGATGACAGCTGGGAAGATTTCGGGTTGTTGATTGAAGGTGATCAAGTGGCCCAGCTATCGGCGCATTCTGGCCGGCTTTTCGATAGTGCAGAAGGTGGCGGCGTTAGGTTTTTGCAATTGCGGCACATGATCAATCACTGGGATGCGGGGAAGGGCAGGCTTCGCTGGCTGCTTGGCGGGCCGACCAACCGGATTTCACCATGGGCGATGCAGCTTAAGAATGATCTGGAGCAGGGCAAGCGTCTCGATATGGTCTGCGCCTATTTCACACCGACGCAAGCGATTTTGCGGCGCATATCACGGTTGACGCGGCAGGATGGCAAAGGGGTGATTATCTTTCCGGGCAAGACCGATAATGGAGCGACGATCGGCGCGGCGCGGTCGCTCTACACCTATCTGCTCAAGCGCGGGGCTAGGCTGTTTGAATTCACGCCGCGACCCTTACATACCAAATTATTGGTGATTGATGACGCAGCCTATATCGGATCGGCAAATCTCGACGTGCGCTCGCTCTTCATCAATATGGAGATCATGCTGCGGATTGAAGACGCGCAGTTGGCGGAATATCTACGCGGGCTGATTGCCACTATGGCCGAAGAATCTGAGGCACAGACGCTGGAGTTGCACCGCGCGCGCAAAAACTGGTTCAATCGCTTGCGTTGGGGGCTCGCTTATTTGCTCGTTGGCGGGATCGATTTTACGATTGGCCGGAGGATTAGATTTAGGCGATTGCGCAGCAAGACCAAATCGCTACCATCGGATGCGCCTGACTAGTCTTTCCAGCCCCAGAACAGATGGCAGGGCAAGATGTTCCAAGCCTCGAAACCGCTATCGATTTTCTTGAAATGCGGTTCCATAAAATCACGCGCTCTTGCACGGAATTGATAGACAAGAAACGCCCCGCCCGTGCGGATAGCCTTTGCCGTTTCACTGGCAATTTTTGGGCCAAGATTGTCTGGAAGCGTCGAAAAGGGAAGGCCCGACAGGATATAGTCCGCCTGTTCAAAACCGGCATCAACGATAATCTCATTCACATCGGCTGCCGAGCCATGCACGGCAATGAAGCGGCTGTCGCGGAAGGTTTTTTGCAGATATTCGATAAAATCTTCATTGAGATCAATGACCAGCAAAGTCGCGCCGGGTTTCATACGGTCGAGCACTGGCTGACAGAATGTGCCTACGCCGGGCCCGTATTCGACGAATAGATCGCAATTTTCCCAATCAACTGGCGCCAGCATCTTTTTTACCGTGCGTGATGATGATGGGATGATCGACCCCACCATGACCGGATGCTTCACGAAGCCCTTGAAGAATACGCCCCACGGGCCGAAAAACCGCCTGACCTTTGTCTTGATACGTTCGATAAGTTGCGGCTTGGCGAGCGATGAAGATGTCATGAAGGGCCTTTAGGAGATGAAAGCACGAAAGCCCTAAATCGCAAATGCCGTAGCGATATGCAAGGCGATTCAGCATAAAATGAGTGGCAAACTGCAACCCTGCTTGTGCAGGCGCGCAAAATGAAGCAATGCCGGACTATGATGACACATCCGCCCGAAACCATTGCTGTAATTTTCATCGCGCAAAGAACGCGTAACGATGATGCTGGCTATGCCGATGCAGCCCAGGCGATGGCACAGCTGGCTAGTGAGCAAGATGGCTATGTCGGTATAGACAGTGTCCGAGATGAGGGCGGGTTGGGCATCACGGTAAGCTATTGGCGGGATGACGCGGCGGCAAAGGCATGGCGTAACAATGCTGAGCATGCGGCCATTCGGGAACAAGGCAGGGCAATCTGGTACAGCAGCTATAGCCTGCATGTAGCGTCGATAACGCGCAGTTATGACTGGACAAAGCCATGAGCGAGACGCGGTTTATCCCCCGCGACAGAATGGCGATCCTGTTCACTGTCATGCTGGTAGCAGCAGCAGGCAATACCGCTATGCAATCCACATTGCCCGCCATTGCCAGCAAGCTGAAAATCTCCGATGTGTGGGTCAGCCTGGCATTTAGCTGGTCTGCATTATTGTGGGTTTATACCGCGCCCAAATGGGCACGCCTTTCCGATAGACGCGGACGCAAAGCACTTATGAAGCTTGGCACAACGGGGTTTATAAGCTCGATGCTACTTAGCGGCTTGGCGCTTTGGCTTGGACTCCACGGATTTATCGCGCCAATCATTGCCTTCCTGTTCTTTGCGCTTTTCCGCAGCCTTTATGGCGGCCTCGGCTCAGCGGCGCCGCCAGCGGTTCAGGCCTATGTCGCCTCGCGCACGGAGCGATCTGAACGGGCCAAGGCGCTATCTTTGCTCGCATCTTCATTTGGTCTGGGAACGGTTATAGGACCTGCTTTTGCCCACTATCTGGTATTCCAGCCCTTGGGCCTGGCCGGACCAATGTTTGTCTTTGCGGCGATTGGTGTGCTGGTATTTGCAGCGCTCGTTTTCCGGCTCCCCAATGACGAACCGCGTTTTCGTGCAAGAGGTTCGGTTTCATCCTATCCGTCCGCCGCATCGATGGCGACGCCGGATGTTGATGAAGAGAATGTTGTATCCGAAGAGTCGGATGATCCGAGACCCGATATCCGGCTTCCATGGCGGGATAGCCGTTTGCTGCCCTGGCTCATTGCCGGACTAGCAGGCGGTCATGCACAGGCCATTCTTTTGGGTGTGGTCGGCTTTCTGGTCCGCGACCGGCTGGGCTTGCAAGACAATCCCGCCGAGGCCGTTCAGGCAATTGGTTCTGTCATGTTTGTCGGCGCTATGGCGACATTGCTCGCGCAATGGGGCCTGATCCCGATCCTGTCGATGCAACCTCGCGATTCCGTGCTGTGGGGCTGTCTGCTTGCGCTTGTTGGTATAGCCGTGGTCGGTGTTAGCCATGATCCATACAGCATCAGCCTCGGCTACGCGATTGCTAGCCTTGGTTTCGGACTTTATCGTCCCGGATTTACCGCCGGTGCCTCGCTTGCTGTAACGCGGGCTGAGCAAGGCGATGTTGCCGGTAAAATTGCCAGCACAAACGGTGCCGCCTATATTTTCGCGCCAGCCGTGGGTGTTGCGATGTTCAACTGGTGGGAACCATCGACCTTCATCTTGATGGGGATCGCACTGGTATGGCTTTTGATCTGGGGGCGTATTCGCCTCAACTAGGGCTCATGCTTCTCCGCGTTGACCGGCGTCACCATGCCGGGAGATACAAAACCAATGCCTTCTGGCGCAGAAGCCGCCTGTTTCAGCTTATTCTCTATCGATTTATATTCCTCTTCCATTTCCGGCGTGACGGTTGCGCGGCTGTCTTTCAGCGCTTTCATGAAATGTTTCATGCCAACTTCTGCCGTATCATTACCATTCTCGCGCAATGCCGCCAGACCCGCGCGGCGAACAAGGTCTTCAAGGTCCGCGCCAGAATATAATTCGGTATGTTCTTCAGCAATTTTGTCCAGATCGACGTCCTTGCCAAGCGGCATTTTGCTGGTGTGGATAGCGAGAATCCGGCGGCGACCCTCTTTGTCAGGAACGGTGACATAGACTAGCTCGTCAAAACGTCCGGGGCGCAGCAAGGCCGGGTCGAGCAAAGTCGGGCGATTTGTAGCGCCGATGACGACTACCGACTGCATATCTTCAAGGCCGTCCATTTCTGAAAGCAGCGTGTTTACCACGCGCTCGGTCACTTGCGGTTCACCGCGTCCTTTCCCGCGCGCAGGTGCAAGGCTGTCAATTTCGTCGAGGAAAATGATGCATGGCGCAACCTGGCGCGCGCGAGCAAAAAGCCGTGCGATCTGCTGTTCGCTCTCGCCATACCATTTTGACAGCAAATCGGATGATTTGGTGGCAATGAAATTGGCATTAGATTCTCGTGCAGCGGCCTTTGCGAGCAAAGTCTTACCTGTTCCCGGAGGACCATAAAGCAGGAAGCCCTTGGCCGGCCGGATACCAAGCCGTGTGAAGCTGTCGGGAGATTTCAGCGGCAGCTCCACGCCTTCTTTCAGGCGCATTTGCGCATTTTCCAGCCCACCAATATCGCTCCAACCGACATCGGGTGCCTGTACCATCACTTCGCGCATGGCCGATGGTTGGACGCGTTTTATAGCTTCCATGAAATCGTCTTTGCGCACCTCGAGCTCTTCGAGCACATCGGGCGGTATTTTTCCGCTTTCAAGATCAAGCTTTGGCATGATCCGGCGAACGGCCTCTATCGCCGCTTCACGGGTTAGCGCAGATAGATCTGCACCAACAAAACCATATGTGGTGCTGGCAAGCTTTTTCAGATCGACATCTTTGCCCAGCGGCATGCCGCGTGTGTGAATCGCAAGTATCTCGCGGCGACCGCTTTCGTCAGGCACACCAACGATGATTTCGCGATCAAAACGACCGGGCCGCCGAAGCGCCTCGTCAATCGCTTCGGGGCGATTGGTTGCCGCGATAACCACTAGGTTTGTGCGTGGCTCCAGCCCGTCCATCAATGTTAGCAATTGTGCGACCAGACGTTTTTCAGCCTCGCCCTGCACCTGGCCACGCTTTGGCGCGATCGAGTCAATCTCGTCGATAAATAGGATTGAAGGCGCGGATTTTGTTGCTTGTTCGAATACTTCGCGCAGCTTTTTCTCAGACTCACCATAGGCACTGCCCATGATTTCCGGTCCGTTAATCAGGAAAAATTCGGCATCGCTTTCATTGGCAACGGCGCGGGCAAGCCGCGTCTTGCCGGTTCCCGGAGGGCCATGCAGCAATACGCCTCGTGGTGGATCGACTCCAAGGCGCGTGAACAGCTCCGGATAGCGCAGCGGAAGCTCCACCATTTCGCGAAGGGCTTCGATGGTTTCGCCCATGCCGCCAAGGTCGTCATAGGTAACATCCGCGCGGCGCGCGTCTTTGGCTTCGGTATAATCTGCGCGCAGTTCGATTTCGGTTTCCGCATCTACATGTACGATACCTTTCGGAACCGTCGAAACCACGATCAACCGAATTTCGGTCAAGGCGAAAGCAGGGGCCGCCAGCATCTGTTGAAGCTGCGGGGGCATATCGTCCGGTGCTACGCGTTGCTGGCCATGGGTGGCGCTTATGTCGCCAGCAATCAGAACACGTCCGGCAAAGCTGCGCCGGAGTGCCTCGGGGGAGCCTTGCAGATGCATATTCTGTTGAGCGGGGGCAAACACGACCTTCTTCGCCGGCTTTGATTCCGCTTTTCGTATCTCGACATGATCGCCGGCATGTGCGCCCGCATTCGCCCTTTGAAGCCCATCAAGCCGGATAATTTCGAGACCTTTATCTTCGGAATAAGGATCAAGTACACGAGCGGGAGTAGCGCGCTTTCCGACGATTTCGATCACGTCACCCTGCATGACGCCAATCGCTTTCATATATTCGCGAGACAGGCGCGCTAATCCGCTACCGGAATCTTCACGTTTAGCGTTTGCGACCTGTAATTTTTTTGGCTTTTCTTCTTCGGCGGGGGCGTCTGCCATTTCCTTCTCCTCGGGCCGTTTGAAATAGAGATAAGGCGTTGTTCGGTGAATTGCCACAGCAAGCGCCAGAAAAATACGGCAAAAGCGCAAAAAAAGGGCCAGCACGAATGCTGGCCCTGAAATAAGTCTTTGGGAGAGGATGCCTAAAAGGCCAGATTGATATGTGCCAGAAAAGGCAGAAATACAAATGCCAAGGCGAAAAAGCTTGTTGCATCTTTTGCAACTAGTTGCTTAAAGAGATCCACAAAAATAAGCGTTTTCGGGAGTTTCAAATGCGGCGATTACCGCCATTGAGGTCGCTTGAGGCCTTTGTCAGAGTTGCCAAACTTGGTTCCGCAAAAGCTGCAGCGAGCGAGCTTGCATTGTCTCCTCCTGCGCTAAGCCGTCGTATCAAGGCGCTGGAAGACTTTATGGATAAGCCGCTATTTGACCGTAAGGCTCAGGCTATGGTGCTGAATGGTGAGGGTAAGGCGCTGCTAGTAGCGATTGAACCCGCCATGGACACGATGGCAGAGGCGATTGAGGAGCTATCGGGGCAAGGCGGTGAATATCGTTTGCGGCTCGGCGTATTGCCGTTATTCGGTGCGCAGCGGCTCATTAGGCGCCTGCCGGAATTGCGTAAGCTATTCCCTAAATTACATATTGATGTCGATACATCCCATCATGCCCAAAATCTGCTGGGTGATGTGGTCGACGCTGCGATTATTATCGCGGCAGAGGTCGACCCGAAACTATATAGCGTGAAGCTTGACCACAATACGGTTTATGCGATTGCGTCGGAAAAATTGGCCGCCGACCAAAATTTGAAAACGCCGGCGGACCTGAAGCAACAGACAGTTATGGTGCATAGCGATATGCCGCTAATCTGGGACAAATGGCGCGCGGAAGTTGGCATTCCGAAACTGAAGCCAGCTGCGGTTGACCAGATTGACAGCGGACCATTGATGCTAGAGGCGGCTGCAAACGGTCTGGGCGTCGCGATTATGCATGGCAGTCACCTGACCGACGCGCGGGACGAGCGGTTGACGCGGCTTTTCGATATCGAGGTGGAAAGTCCGTATAGCTATTGGTTTGTGTGCCGCCAGAGCGCATTTAAACGGCGCGCGGTACGGATATTCCATGACTGGCTTTTGAAGGCTGACGTTTAGAGCATACCAAACGGCACGATTTTATTGCCTGCATCATGGCCAATATCGGCATTGCCGAGATAAGCTATACCCGTTCGCTCACACCAGCGTTTGGCAATCTGCTCTGCATTCTCGCCAAATGGCCGGTCATTATCCGGCACATCGCTGATGCGGCCAAGCATCAGGCCAGCCAGTCGAGCGCCCTGCAAATGTGTGGTGACATTGAACATCGCACGGTCAAATGCATAGAGATGCTCGGATACTTCCTCGACCATCAAAATATGTCCGGAAAGGTCGGGCATTATTGGCGTCCCGGTCATCATCGCTAATGTCATCAGATTGAACGCGGCATATTTTTGGCCGGCCTGCATATGCGGCTCAAGCGCGGCGGCATCGCGGTGGACCAACCAATCCAGCGCTC